>NZ_JADBUN010000223.1:0-32714 GCF_020245625.1 Microcystis sp. M049S2
ACAAGACAAACGAGAGGATATCCTAAAAATTGCCACCAAACATGGTGCTTTTAATGTGCGTGTATTTGGTTCCGTTGCTAGAGGTGAGGAAACCGAAAATAGTGATATTGATTTTTTAATTGATTATGATTTAGCTAAAACGTCCCCTTGGTTTCCCGGTGGATTATTAGTTGATTTAGAGGCTCTCTTAGGGTGTAAAGTGGATGTAGTAACTGAAAAAAGCCTTCATCATCTAATTAAACAGCGAATCTTAAAGGAGGCAATTAAGTTATGAATGAAGATCGAGTTTATCTTGAATATATTTTAGACTGTATTGATAAAATTAAGGACTATTCCCAAGGAGGAAAACAGGAGTTTTTTGCTAATTCAATGATCAGCGATGCTATCATTAGACGCTTACAAACTTTGGCAGAATCAACTCAAAGGCTTTCGGAGGAATTAAAGGCAAATATTCCCAATGTTGACTGGCGTAATATTTCTGGTTTTAGGAATATTTTAGTACATGATTATTTAGGGGGAATTGACCTTAATACAGTTTGGGAGGTGGTAGAAAATTATTTGGATGATTTGAAAGAACAGATTTTAAGACATCTAGAATCAGTTTCTTAGGTTGGGTTGAGCGAATAAATATGTTAAAGAAAACCTCTCAATTCTCAGGAAAAGCGCAACCCAACACCCAACACCTAAATCTGTCTGAATCTTTTTGTTGGGTTTCCTTGGGTCTATTGTTGGGTTTCCTTGGGTCTATTGTTGGGTTTCCTTGGGTGTATGGTTGGGTTTCCTTACGTCAACCCATCCTACGGTAGTTTCCTTGGGTCTATTGTTGGGGTTCCTTACGTCTATCGGCTAGACAAGGAAAAAGCGATCGAGGATTTCCGACAAGCCGCCGAACTGTTCCGCCAGCAAGGGAACGCGCCAGCACGCGAAAAAGCCCTGCAATTCCTACGGCAATTAGGCGCGGTCTAGATACTCGATCGATTTTGAATCTCACCCCGAAAAAAGCGATCGATCTTACAGCAAGATTTCTAGCGCTAGGGTGAACCCCGGAACCACATCTTCCCCGCTTAAAATCGCGTTCTCGGGATAACAGGTAATCGTCCCGTCCTGACGGTAGACGAAAGCCTGTTTATTGTGGCGATCAATCAACCATCCTAACTTCACCCCGTTCTCCCGATACTCCTCCATTTTCCGCTTTAACTTGGATAAACTATCGGTTTTAGAACGGATCTCGATCACGAAATCCGGCGCGAGATCGAGAAATTCATCCTCCCTTTCCTGCCAACCGGACGGTAAACGTTCTCTCGCCACGAAAGCCACATCGGGAGAGCGTACCGCGCTATTGGCCAGTTTAAAACCGCCGCTAGAACTAAATACCTCTCCTAACCCGTTCTGTTCGACCCAGTAGAGCAGGCGAGCGCCGGCTTTCAGTTCTCGATTCGCCGAAATACTTCCGATCGGTGCCATAGTGACTAAGGTTCCATCTGCATTGCGTTCAAAGCGTAATTCCGGGTTCTGACAACTGAGGCGAATTAATTCCGCATCAGTAATCGTCGGGGATTTGCTTACCATATTGCATCAAAAAAAACAAGTATTTTTCACTAAATGATAACAAAGCTCTCCCGATTGCCGCGCTTTTTCCTTTTGTACCCGAAAGGAAAAAAAATTGATTGCCCTATTCTGCATATTCCCAAAAAAACAACCGATGAATTAGGTAGAAGCTCAAATCACCCTCACCGAGGAACTACCCATGAAATCCTTCGCCCTTCTCACCACCGTCAGCCTAATCGGCCTCTCCACCCTCGCCACTGTTCGCCCCGTTATGGCCCTAGAAAGCCGACAACCAGCCGAAACCCGGATCGCTCAAGCGAACTACAAAGAAGCGATCGCCCACTTTAACCGGGGAATTAACTACATCCAACAGGAAAAATATGATCTCGCCCTCGCTCAATTCACCAGAGCGATCGAACTCGATCCAGACTATACCGAAGCTTACCTCGGTCGGGGCATGATTTACACGATTCGCGAACAATGGCGGCCGGCGTTTCAAGACCTGAACACCGCGATCCGACTAAACCCCCGCGCTGCCTACGCTTACCATTTCCGCGGATACGTCCATCTCGCATTTAACCAGAGACAAAATGCGATCGCCGATCTAACAACGGCCGCCGAATTATTTCGCCAGCAGGGAAACACAGAAATGTACAACAGCGCCATAGAAGCACTACGGCAGATAGGTGCGTAAGTTGCAAGGGAGAGCGATCGCTCTCCCCCTCTAAACTTTTGTGAAAAAAGCAACCTGAAGACTTAAAACTTGATCGCATAATTGGAAAAAAACCAACGATAACATACTTGCAAGTATCCCCCGACTAAAGAGGAGCCAACCCGATGAAACCAATTACTTTCACCCTATCGGTGCTACTGGCCACCACTGGCCTACTCGTTCAACCAGGAGGCTTCCTGATGGAAAACGTTCCACCCATCCTCGCGCAGGAGCAGACCGCTTCTAGAGTCTATCAGAAAGCCAGCCCCGCCGTCGTCACCGTCAAAAATGGCAGCGGCCACGGTAGCGGCTTTCTCGTCAGTCCCGACGGTATCATCATTACCAACGCCCACGTTGTTGCGGACGGACCGCGGGTGGTGACGGTGAAATTTGCCAACGGACAGCAGGCCTCGGCAGACGTGATCGGCTTCGCTAAAAATGGCGTGGATTTAGCCGTCCTGCGGATTTATAACCGCCAAAACCTGCCCTATCTTCCCCTCGCCCGTCCGAACTCCGCCAAAGTCGGCGAAAGCGTTTTCGCCATCGGCACACCCTTAAACGAGGACTATCAAAACACCCTCACCCAGGGCATTATCAGCCGTCTCGACCCCGAAAAAGGCATTGTGCAACACAACGCTAATATCAACAAAGGCAATTCCGGCGGGCCGCTTTTGAATTCACGGGGGGAAGTGGTGGGGGTTAACGTCGCAGGCGATATCGGGAGTTACGTTTACGACGGTGCGGGAAACCCGATCGGCCTTACCCAGAGCGGCATTAATTTCGCCGTTTCCCTCGATCGCCTGCAAGCTTTCCTCACCGCAGTTAAAACAGGCGATGTCTCCACCGTCTCAACATTAGGACAGGACGATCGGATACAGTTACTCGCCCTCCCTCTTAACGGTCAGACCGTTCAAGGCAACTTGACCAAAGACCAAAACGAGCAATATTACGGGTTCGAGGGTCGTGCCGGACAGAAAATCGTTCTGGATATGAACAGCAACGAGATCGCTCCCTATCTTGTCCTCTATCGCGTTCTCCAATCTTCCGAGGGGACAAAATACCCACAGGTCGCCCGTAGTAACCAGCGTGTTGATCGCGCCCCCGGGGATTTTAACGCTCGACTTGTAACCGAATTACCCGCCGATGGAGTTTATATCCTAGTGGCTACCTCTCGCGAAGGGGGTGAATCGGGTCGCTACACCCTCAACGCCGCCGCTAACCCTTAAATAATCCCATTTTGACCCTAATCACGATTCTAATCCCTATTTTCTGAGGAACTATCCCTATGAACTCTAGATATATTTCCCACCGTCTCGCTTGCGTCGGCCTCCTCGCCACTGTCCTCCTCGGTGGTATCGCCCCCGGTTTCAGCCAATCGACCACCCCGAATGGCGTCACCTTCTTCTGTAAAGAGGTGTTCGATCGCGCATCGGGAGGAAAAATCCCCGCCACCCTCGCTTGGATTCCCCAAAGGAGCGGCAATGTGCGGATTATCGGCTGGAAATCGGAATATTTCTCCAAACGTTCCCCGGTTCGTTGCGAGGAAGTCACGAAAAAATTCCAGGAAGCATATAATCAAGGGCGTTTTAACTATCTCACCACCGGCCGGGCGAAGGGATACCCGATCATCTGCAGCGTTTCACGATCCGGCGATCCCTGCGATGGTAATAGCCAACTTTTTACCCTTAAACCCCACGACAATCCAGATTTAGTCTTGCAACAACTCATGGACATCCTAGAGGGGAAAAGCTCGGATATGCTCCTCCAGAATTCCGGAGATAAAACCTATATCTCGATGACGGAGTTTTTCGCCAAAGCACCACTCGCCGATCGCGACGCACCCTGTGGTACGAGATCTGCTGGCCCGCAAAATAATTGCGTTCCCACCCGCTAGAATTTTCGCTGTTTTACCCCGAATTTCCCCATAATAACCATGTTGAAACCCTTTCCCCTACTCCTAAGCCTCCTACTTCTGCCCGTCGTACCGGTTAAAGCGCTATCCCCTTTCTCTGCTCCGGCGATCGTGGCGGAAGACAGCCCAAACGCGCAGATCGAGCGATCGATCCGTCAAGTCACTGTTAAGATTACTAGCGAGATAAATCGGGGATCGGGAATCATTATCGGGAAAAAAGGCAGTATATACCTCGTTTTGACCAACGCTCACGTTACCCGCGGCGCGACCACCCTACAGATCCAAACCCACGACGGCCAAACCCGCACAGCCTCGATCGCGCCGAATTCCCTTTTAAAAGATAAGGATCTGGCCCTGGTGGAGTTTAGCGATACCCGGGATTATCCGATCGCTAAAATTCGCGCCATTTCCCCGGATGCGGAACTAGATATCACTGTAACCGGTTATTCCGCAGAAACGGGGCAGTACACCACCGATAACGGGAAAATTGAACAAACAAGCGATCGACCCCTCCGGGAGGGCTACAGCGTCGGTTATAGTGGCGATATCGTGCAGGGAATGAGCGGCGGTGGTATCTTTTTCGAGGATGAGTTAATCGGCATTAACGGGCGATCGGCCCATCCGATTCTCTCTAACTACATCTACGAGGACGGTACAAAACCCACAGACGCAGAAATCCAACAGATGAGAGCGGTTAATTGGGGCATTCCCCTTCATACCCTATTAACCTACATCCGTCCCGAAATCCTCAGCGCCTATAACCTACCCCTACCGCCGGTGAACCCCGATATAGAAACCACCGCCTATACTGGCTATATCGCCGAATTAGAAGCGAAAGCCAAGGGTTTCACCGTCCGGATTGATAGTACGAGCGGTGGAAACGGTAGCGGTGTCATTATCGCTAAAAAAGGGAATATTTACACGGTTTTAACCGCAGACCATGTATTATGTGAGAAGGAAAAAAGTCAAGATGCTGCAAGTAAACCTTGTCTCAATTTCACCTACACCGTCGTCACCAAGGACGGTAAAACTCGAAACATCGAGAAAAGCACCATCATCCGGCAGGAAGGGGTAGATTTAGCAGTTTTTCAGTTTGAAAGCCGAGACAATTATCCCGTTGCGGAAATAGCGAATTATGCTCCGAATTATATGCCAGACAATATTGACAAACTTAATCCAAATACTAATAATAATAAACGTGATTATGTTTTTGTCGCAGGATTCGCCAAAATCGGCAAAAATCCCTCTGAATGGTTGTTTAGTGGAGGTAGAATCAAAGATCAAGAACTGGGATTATTAGGAACCCGCCAAAATGACTTAAGCAATGAACAAGGGGGAGTATTAAAAAGTGTCAGTTCTTTAGAAGGAGGGTATGAATTAGTTTATACCAGCATCACATTTGGGGGCATGAGTGGTGGTGCAGTCTTAGACTCTCAGGGGAGAGTAATAGGGATTCATGGACGTTCAGAAGGAGCAGGGGGAGGGAAAATTCAGTTAGGGTTGAGTTTAGGGATTCCCATTAGCACTTTTATCGGATTGCAAGAGAGATTGAAGGTAAAACCGCAATTATTAACCACTGCTCAACCCCAAGTTAGTCCGCAACAACAACAAGAAATTATTCAAGCGATTACTGGTGTTATTGTCCCTAATACCAATGCGAAGGCGGATATTTGGATAGAAAGGGGGGGACAATTATGGCGGTTACGGAGGTATGAGGAAGCAATTAAAGCCTTTGATGAGGCGATTAAGCAAAATGACCCCAAGAATGTCTATTTAGCTTGGTATGGGAAGGGATTAGCGTTAGGTCAGTTAGGTAAAGCTCAACCAGCTATGGAAGCTTTCCAACAAGCGATTAATACCTTACCTAAACGGGAAGATTTAAAGAACTTTCACAGTAGTATTTTACAAAAGCAAAGTGTTGTTTATCGCTTTTTAGGTGACTTCTCAAAAAGTGCTGGTAGAGAAAGAGAAGCCAGAGAAAATTATGAGCAAGCATTAACGGTGATTAATCAGGCGATTTCTCTGGTTCCCAATAACCCCAATTACTATAATGAGAAATGGGCAGTATTAGATAAATTAAAACGCTATGATGAGGGATTAGCCGCAATTACTCAGGCAATTGATCTCGCTCCCCGTGCTGCTTGGTATAGCAATCGGGGGAATCTTTACTATGACTTGCAGAAATACGAATTAGCCCTCTCTGACTGGAACAAAGCCATTGACATTAATCCTAATTTTGCAAAAGCTTACAACAATCGGGGGATTCTTTACTCTGACTTGCAGAAATACGATTTAGCCCTCTCTGACTACAGCAAAGCTATTGACATTAATCCTAATGATGCTGGTGCTTACGTCAATCGGGGGGTTCTTTACTCTGACTTGCAGAAATACGATTTAGCCCTCTCTGACTACAGCAAAGCTATTGACATTAATCGTAATGATGCTGAGGCTTACTACAATCGGGGGAATCTTTACTATGACTTGCAGAAATACGATTTAGCTTTAGCTGACTACGACAAAGCTATTGACATTAATCCTAATTTTGCTGAGGCTTACAACAATCGGGGGGATCTTTACCGTCTCCAACAAAAATACGATTTAGCCCTCTCTGACATCAACAAAGCTATTGACATTAATCCTAATGATGCTGGTGCTTACCTCAATCGGGGGGGTCTTTACCGTCTCCAACAAAAATACGATTTAGCCCTCTCTGACTACAGCAAAGCCATTGAAATTAATCCTAATGATGCTTTGGCTTACAACAGTCGGGGGAATCTTTACTCTGACTTGCAGAAATACGATTTAGCCCTCTCTGACTACAGCAAAGCTATTGAAATTAATCCTAATTTAGCTTATGCTTACTACAATCGGGGGATTCTTTACCAAGACTTGCAGAAATACGAATTAGCTTTAGCTGACTGGAACAAAGCTATTGACATTAATCCTAATTATGCTGAGGCTTACAACAATCGGGGGATTCTTTACGATGACTTGCAGAAATACGATTTAGCCCTCTCTGACTACAGGAAAGCCATTGACATTAATCCTAATTTTGCTCAAGCTTACTACAATCGGGGGCTTCTTTACCATAACCAGCAGAAATATGAATTAGCTTTAGCTGACTACACCAAAGCTATTGACATTAATCCTAATCATGCTGAGGCTTACGCCAATCGTGGTCTTTTATATGCCATATTAGGACAACCCGAAAAAGTAAAAATTGATCTACAACAAGCAGCTATATTATTCCTCCAACAGAATAATATGGCTGCTTATGAACAAGTGATGCAGATTTTACAAAAATTAGGGGGATAAGTTCCGTAGGTTGGGTTGAGCGAATAAATATGTTAAGGAAAACCTCTCAATTCTCAGGGAAAGGGAAACCCAACACCCAACACCTAAATCTGTCTGAATCTTTTTGTTGGGTTTCCTTGGGTCAACCCAATCGACGATAATTCTATTCCTGTTAATAAAGGAGCAGAAGTCAAAATTATTCGTTATGTGGCTTAAAAATTAGCAGCCCATTTAAAAATCTTAACGGAGGAAAATTAATGATTAACTTAGAACAAATTCAAGAAGATATTAACCAATTACCTGAAGAAGCACAAAACTTACTGATTGATTTTATTGAGTTATTAAAAAAACGCTATTCCTTGGCAAAAAAGCCAGAGATTGCAGCAAAAATAAACCCTGAAGCTCAAAGTACCCTAGACATTTTAAAAGAATCTGGATTAATCGGTTGTATTAGTGCAGAATCCGACCTTTCTACTAATTATAAATCTGTTCTCAAAGAAGGATTAAAAGCTAAATATGATCATCGTTGATACTGGATTCTGGGTGGCTTTATTTAACAATAAAGATCAATATCATCTAATAGCACAGCAAACCTTAGCACAGTATTCTTCTCAACCACTAATTACAACTTGGTGTGTTTTAACAGAAAGTTGTCATCTTCTTTTACAACGTTCTCCAAATCTCTATACAGGAGTTGAAAAACAAATAAAATTAATGAACGTATTTAAGAGACATCCCCAAAAATTTCTATTATTTAACCTTGAAAATACTCATCTAGAAAGAATTCAAGACCTTATGAAACAATATCAAAGTCTGCCAATGGACTTAGCCGATGCCTCCCTAGTTATCTTAGCAGAAGAGTTAGGAAATGGACGTATCTTATCAATTGATAATCGAGATTTTAATACCTATCGCTGGAAAAATAAAAAACCCTTTATTAATCTTTTTCCAAATTTCTAGTTAATCATTAGTCCGTAGTCCGTAGGTTGGTTTGAGCGAATAAATATGTTAAACAAAACCTCTCAATTCCCAGGAAAAGCGCAACCCAACACCCAACACCTAAATCCGTCTGAATCTTTTTGTTGGGTTTCCTTGGGTCTAGAAATAACAGCACTTAATCTTATTACCACACCAGGAAGGACCCCAGAAAAGAAGTTTAGTCTTTGGTAAGTATCCATACTTAGCTAATTTTTGTCGTTGACGATGTTCATCTAAGACTCTCTCTATTTTAGCTTGAGTTTCTTGATTAAAGACAATTTGAGTTGAATCTATAGAGTTTTCTTTAAGTATAACTAAATCCTGACCACTGTGACGATATCTAGGAAGTAATCTTAATCCATTCTCTGGAATCTGTTTCAACCGTTGCTTTCCTAAAACTTGCTGTAGCTCTTGAGCAAGAGCATGATGATTAGCGGCTAATTGATCGGCAATAAGAGACTCCCCCGCTCTTTGAAGGCTTGAAATAGCCAAGTCTTGAAGTCTTTGTCAAAAATTAGCTTATTTTTTCGAGAAATTACTGCATTTTTAACATCCATTCTACCGCCCGTTCATACAGTTCTAAATTACCAGTTTTTATCAAAGCATTAGCGGCTTTTTGCAAATAGTTAAGGCTCGCTACTCGACTACTAGGATTTTTATCATCGTAGGTGGCAAGTGCCAAATTATAATAAGCTTCGCCATAATTAGGCCGATAAGTAATTGCTAATTGATAATCAGCGATCGCTTCCTTCTTATCGCCCATTTTTTCCTTAACTAAACCTCGATTATAGTAAGCTTCAGCATAGTTAGACTGGAGAGCAATAGCGATATTTAAATCCTCCAAAGCTCTGGCATTATCTCCCAAATCAAAGCGAATAACTCCTCGGTTATTATAGGTGATCGGATTATTGGAATTCAATCTAATTGCCCTATCTAAATCCTCTAAAGCACCTTCCTTATCCCCAGTTTGTCGTCGAATAATGCCACGATTATTATAGGCGATCGGATTGGCCGATATTCTCGGTGTTACTTGTACATTATCGGGAATAGTAGCGGTATCCGTGCGTGCATTTCCCCGATTACTATACACCGTCACATCGATAGGATTAATGCTCAAAGATTGCAGATAATCTGTAATCGCTCCTTGATCATCTCCCACGTCAGCGCTACTATTACCACGACTATAGAAAATTCTCGCATCACGGACTTTTTCTAGAAATACATTATAATCCTCGATCGCTCCCTGTTTGTCCCCTTTTTCAAAACGCGCATTCGCCCGTTTATGATACCCTTCTGGATCGTTAGGATAGGCAACTATATAAGTAGTATAATCTCTTTCGGCCGCGGCAAAATTTTTCAGAGCAAAATAAGCATCTCCCCGGGCTTGAGCATGACAAGAGACGTTATAATTAGGACGAAAATCGGGTTCTCTGGAGTCATAAAAATAATTTCTGTCGGCAGATTCTCGGATATTTTCGCTACAGACAGATCGAGAAGTAAAACTAGGTATATTAATCCGATCATCTTGGTCTAAGGCAATATTATAATTATCTACTGCCTCCTGATAACGCCCCAATTTATACAGCACTAATCCCCGATGATAGTGAGCGGCTGCATCATGACGATTTCGTGCCACTGCCGCAGTAAAATCCTCTAAAGCTCCTGCGTATTCTTGATATTTATTGGCCCGCATTAACCCCCGATATACATAAGCTTTTGCGTCTTGGGGTTGCAGATAAATTGCTTGGTTATAATCTTGAATTGCCCCTTGATTATTGTTGAGTCTTAGGTGAGCATAACCCCGTTTAAGAAATGCTCTAGCATGGGGAATTTTATCGTAGTTGGGATTAATACGGATGACAAGTGCTAAGTCTTTGATGGCTCCATTATAATACTCGATCGCTGTTTGATATCCTTCCGGGGAATTATTCGATAAATTGGCTAATTCTACTTCCTCGTCAGCCATTTCAATTTGTACTCTGGCACGGTTTTGATAACTGCTAGGAGCATTCTTGGCTAAAAATAAGTTAGGTGAGCATTTTAAAACGATTTTATAATCCTTAAAAGCATCTCGTTTTCTCCCTATCTTTTCTAAAGCTATGGCCCGATTATAATAGAGTTCAATTAGATCGGGTTGGTATAAAATAGCCAGGTCATAATCTTTGATAGCCTCTGCATAATTTCCCCACCGAGAGTATAGCTGTCCTCGATGATAATAGCCGCGATAATTTTCAGTTTCATAACCGATAAAACGCTGATAATAATCTAAAGCCAAGGATTGATGATCGAGCAAAGACGCAACACTTGCTAGGTTAAAGTAAACTTCACTTTCATTGGGATTATATTTAAAGGCTTGCCGAAAATCTGCTTGAGCAGCTTCTAATAATTTTAGCTGATGCTGCTTCCTTATTGGCCTTTCTGACTCAATAAGGGGTGTTTCTTCCTCAATAACAGGGATTTCCTCAACTATAGGTTTTTTTTCCTCAATAACAGGGATTTCCTCAACTATAGGCGTTTCTTCCTCAATAACAGGGATTTCCTCGGCTATAGGGGTTTTTTCTTCCTCCATCGCCATGGCTAACTTTAACTTACCTCTTTGATAATAGGCTTGAGCTAGTAACTGTCGATCTTTGAATCCGGGGGCATTATAATTACTATACCAAATGTATTGACTGAAATCATCGATCGCACCGTTTCGATCGTTGATTTTTTCTCGCGCTATTCCCCGTTGAAAATAAAGTTTAATCGTACCAGGATCGCTAGGATAGACTCGCAGAGTGGCTGAATAATTAGCAATTTCTCTTTTAAGAGCATTAGTATCAACTTCTTCCCTATAAATGACAGGACATTGTAGGTTTTCCACTGCTCTCACCGAGCTAACTGCTAAACCACATAATTCCCAAAACAACAGGGGAGACAATAAAAATATTTTTCTAAAAAGCTTGACATTTAAACTATTTTGTGCTAGGAGATTGGGGATGGCTTGATCTGTCGGGGTTTTAGGGATTAAGGATTGTTGTGGCATGATGATTAAAAAAATTTGCAGTAAACTCAAATCTGAATTGCATCACTATCCGATCGTATTTGATAAAATACCTCAAAGGGGGTTCGATAGTCAAGACATTTTCGGGGATGATTGTTAATTAACTCTACAACTTTTGCAGCTTCCTCCCGTTGGCTATCCCAGACTGGTTATGGCAAATTAGTAGTTTTAATGAGCTTAAAAACTTAGATAGTATGGAATCGAATAAAGCCAAAATATTTTTTGTTAGAATTAATATCCTGTCAAAGTAAGTTCTCGAGCCGCTATCGGGTCAAAATATCTAAAAGCACAGATAAATTTGACATCATCTTCGGTTTTATGGGTAGGATAGTTGTCTCTTGTCTTTTTTCTGTTCCCGTCTCGGAGTTTCCTCACCTAACGGAAGATTTTTGATTTTTACAGGAGAGCTTTTGATCTCAAACAGCCAAACTAACTCGATAAAATAAAAATTAATGGCAGTAAGGAGATAAAATTTATGGCTGAGTCAAAAAGCTGGGATTTTCAGAGATTTTGGCAAACTCTGGACTATTTTGATAGTATTCCCCTCTGGAGTTGTCTGCAAAAGCTGCTCGGTTTCGGGGAAGATAAAAAAATTCAGCTAACAAATGAGCAAGCAATGAAGACTATTTTAGTCATTGGTGGTGAAAATGCGATCGGTAGAAAGGTAATCGCTCAACTACAGCAGCAAAACTATCAAATTCGCGCTTTAGTCGATAATATTGATGATGCTCGTCAATTATTCGGCGAAAATGTCGATTTATTCGCTCTGCAAACCCCGCAATTATTCACGGGGATTGATGAGATTATCTACTGTCAAGGGGAGAATAACCGCCATAGTTTAGCCAATTTACTCGATTTACTGAAAAATCCCAGTATAATCGCCGAAAAAATCCTCTTCGACTTTAGCAATCCCAGCAGTGACATCAAAGAAATCTGGGGTGCGGTGGATGATGTGGTAATGGGAGGAGTGAGCGAGAGTCAGATAACCCTAACCGGAGGACGCGCTCTCTTTTCCGGTATCGTTAGAACCGAAAATAACGGTGGTTTTGCCTCAGTTCGCACCAGAAACCTGAATCCTCCCCTAAATTTATCTAACTACGAGGGAATAGAATTACAGGTACAAGGGGACGGAAAACGCTATAAATTAATTCTGCGTTGTGAAGGACGTTGGGACGGCATCGGTTACTGTTATTCTTTTGATACACTTGATCGCACCCTGCAAAAGATTTCTATTCCCTTTCGCGATTTAATCCCAGTGCTGCGGGCCAAAACCCTGCGGGAGGCAGCACCCTTTGATAGCAGTAGCGTCTATGCTTTGCAGTTAATGCAGAGTAAATTCGAGTACGATGGGGCCTTAAATCCCCGTTTCTCCCCCGGGTTATTTGCTTTAGAAATTGTCACAATTAAAGCCTACGGTGGCAAAAACCGCTTAATTATCGTTAAAGAAGGAGAAATCGCCGAAAAAAGCCTTTTAGATGCCAGTGGTTATCCCTACGAAGTGATCGATTCTGCCCAGATTTTCGCTAAACTTAATTAATTTAAATAAGCTTGGATCTCAAGTTACACTACTGAACATAGGGTTAAGATCATGACTATCGGGAGCATAATTAAGGAGGTATGTTCATGAGTGAACAGAATCCCTACGAACAACTTGGGGTTACTGAAGAATCCTCTTTTGAAGAAATTCAAGAGGCCAAACAAAGACTGGTGCAACAGTATCAGAATGATAGCAAAATTGTCGAATCGATCGAGGCGGCCTACGATTCTGTCCTCATGGATCGACTGCGGATGCGACAGGAAGGTAGGATTAAAGTACCCGATCGCATTCGTTTTCCCGAACGTCTGACGATTCCGGTGGAAAGTAAACCAGTTACTAGCGGCAAATCTCCTAACTGGTGGAAAAGCCTAATCGATACACCTTCTGCAAGAGATATCGCTGTGCCAGCAGTGATTTACGCTTGTTTAGGAGCAATCACGCTGTTAGTTCCCGATCCCAGTGGCTCCCTTTTACCGCTGCTCCTAGCTTTTGGTGTTTTCGTTAATATCTATTTTTTCAACCGCAAAGAAAAACGTTTTGGCCGCGCCTTACTATTCACTCTCGCTGGTTTAGTGCTAGGAGTCGCTCTGGGAGCGGGATTAGCCAGTTTAGCGGCCAAGGCTGATTTGAATATTTTCGGTGATCGCCAAATTTATGCGCTCGTCACTTTTCTGATCTTTTGGGTGATTAGTAGTTTTTTCCGTTAACCGAACGCTCGCAGGGATCCTAAGATCACGTCCACTGCTTCCCCAAGGTTATTGACGATATAATCAGGCTCGTAGCTCTCTAAACGGGAACGGCTGCGAATCCCCGATAATACGCCAATAACCTTGATATTTTGGCTCTTAGCGGCGGCAATATCCGCTTCCGTATCCCCCACCATCCAAGTATCGGCAGCCGCTGGCAGTTCTTTAGCGGCCTTAGCCATAAGCAGGGTTTTGTCGCGCACGTCGTTAGTTTTGGTGTAATTGTTATTTAGACAATAACGACGATTAGCGGCGAAAAAACGACCGATATCGTAGCGATTAAAGGCATGATCTAGCTCGGATACCCGTCGCATCGTCATCACGACTAAATCGATCTTTAACTCTTGGATTTTCTGGAGAGTTTCCAAAGAACCAACCACTGGGCGATCGTGGACAAGATAGGGTGAAGTGTGAACAGTTTGACGACGAAGATGGGCAAATTTACGCGCTTGATCTTCATCTAATCCTGACATTTCCCCGATACGCTTCTCAGAAACCTGATCCCGTTTTAACTGCCAGAATTCCGCTTTCGATAATTCCCCGATAATTTGACCTTTATAGGCGGTTTTCTGTAAACAGTATTGATAAACTTGGTAATATCGCTCCGATACGTCCATTATCGGGCCGTCAAAGTCGCTAATTAGTCTCAACATCGTTCTAATACTTCTCGCTTTATTAATTTTTATATACAAGTTACCCTAGAGTCTTGACAATGACAAGAGTTTTGTCGGGAAAAAAATTAGGGAAGTGGGAAGTGGGGTGTGGGGTGTAGGGTGTGGGGTGTAGGGTGTGGGGGGAAGTGGGGAGGTGGGGAAGTGGGGAAGTGGGGAAGTGGGGAAATGGGGAAGTGGGGAAGTGGGGAAATTTCAACTAAAACCCTAAAACCCTAAAACCCCAACCCCTAAAACCCTAAAACCCTAAAACCCCAACCCCTCACTGTTTACTGATTACTGATTACTGATCACTGATTACTGATCACTGATCACTGATGCTTCCCCTTCCCTAGTCTGGACGGTTAGATTAAAATAAATGTAAGGATATGTAAACTTTCGTAACTATCTCGCCAATTGGCTAACCAATGATCCCAACAACTTCTTTATTCGCACCCGTTGACGATGATCTCCGTCTTTTGACCGATAACTTAAAAAACCTCGTCGGCGCTCGTCATCCCATTTTAGCGGCGGCAGCAGAACATTTGTTCGAGGCCGGTGGTAAACGCGTTCGACCGGCGATCGTGTTGCTGGTATCTCGCGCTACCATGTTAGACCGGGATATCACTCCCCGTCATCGTCGATTAGCGGAAATCACGGAGATGATCCACACTGCCAGTCTCGTCCATGATGATGTGGTAGATGAGGCGGAATTGCGGCGCAGTGTTCCCACCGTTAACAGTTTATTTGACAATCGCGTGGCGGTTTTAGCGGGGGATTTTCTTTTCGCTCAATCCTCTTGGTATCTAGCTAATTTAGATAATTTAGAAGTGGTAAAATTGCTCTCGGAAGTGATTCGCGATTTTGCTGAAGGGGAAATTCAACAGGGAATTAATCGCTTTGATACCAGTATCTCCCTGGAAGCTTATCTAGAAAAAAGTTACTACAAAACTGCTTCTTTAATTGCCAACAGTGCAAAAGCAGCTGGGGTATTAAGCGAGCAATCGGCTGAAGTTAATCATCATTTATATAATTATGGTCGTGATTTAGGATTAGCTTTTCAAATCGTCGATGATATTCTCGATTTTACCTCCCCTACGGAAGTATTAGGAAAACCCTCTGGCTCCGATTTGATCAGTGGTAATATCACCGCTCCCGCTCTCTTTGCCATGGAGGAAAATCCCTATATAGAAGTGTTGATCGAACGGGAATTTAGTCAGGAAGGAGACATCGAAAAAGCTCTTGACTTTATTCACTCTAGCCAAGGTATTCCTCGCTCAAAAGAATTAGCCAATCAATACGGACAAAGTGCCTTAAAACACCTTGACTGTTTAGCTTCTTCTCCCTCAAAAGAGGTGTTAATCGAGCTAGTAGATTACGTTTTGAGCCGAATTTATTAGAGAATAATAGTTCTCGCCGTCGCAATAGTCCAAGCATCGACTAATAATAAAAATAGGGTGAGAATAAAAAGAATTCCATACATCCAAGGCTGAGAAAGGGGGCGAATATCAGTCATATCCAAGTTAGTTTTTTCCTCGATTATTTTGACCATGCGATTAAATCCCACCACTCGCATCGGCAATAAATAGGCTTTTTCCGAGGAGCGATCAAGGAAATAATAAACTAAACCACCCTGTCCTGTACTGCGACATTTAAGTTCTTTTATATCTGTCCAATTTAACCACCAACCAGAGCGAAGAAAAGCGGGAAACCATTGGGGATAGGTAACTTGTATCCCTGTCTCTGATAAAATCACTCTTTCACTTAAAGCTCCGTATAAAGCGATTAATCCTAAGCTGATTCCTAACCAGAGAAAATTGGGATTAACGGGGGAATTAGTGACCTTTGCTAAAAAGGGTAAAGGGATGGTTAACGCTATGTATAAACTTAATAAAGTTACCCGAATTATTGGTGATATCCGAAAAGTTGTTGTCTCGTTCATTTGATAACCTTTATCTTGTTAGTATGGAGAAGTGGGAAGTGGGGGAGTGAGAATTATAAATTATGAATTATGAATTATGAATTTGGAGGTGGGGAGATGGGAGAATAAATAAAAATAGTCTCCTGTCTCCTAACGACCGATAGCTAAAATAACTGATCACTGATCACTGAGTCTCCTTGTCCCCAAAAACCATCGTATTTAGTAACTTCGATATCACCAAAAACTTTGACTTGACAAGCAAGACGACGGTTATTATCGGGGTTATGGGGAGGTAAAGAAAGACGCGCTTTTTCCTGCCAATTGATAGCAGAAACTTCGCCCACAATTGCCACCGCACAGGTTCCACAGCTGCCGATGCCGCGACAATTGATGAACTTGGAACCGCCGTTATACAAAGAAATGTCATGTTTTAATAATATACGACGGAGATTTTCACCTCGATCGCAGGTGATTGTTTGACCGTAAACTGTTATTCTAGGCATTAGGGGCGTGATTTTAAGTGGCTACAGTTATTAATTAATATTAACACCTATTGACTATTTATATGAACAATGGTAAGCGCATTTGGGTCTATGACACTACTCTCCGGGATGGGGCCCAGCGAGAAGGTATTTCCCTCTCCCTCGAAGATAAAATTAAAATCGCCAGGGAATTAGATCGGATGGGTATTCCTTTTATCGAGGGCGGTTGGCCAGGGGCAAACCCTAGAGACGGTCAATTTTTCTGGAAACTGCACGAAGAACCCCTAAAACAAGCAGAATTAGTCGCTTTTTGTTCCACTCGTCGCCCCCATATCGAGGCCCGGGAAGATCGGATGTTAACCGCCATTCTCGCCGCTAGAACCCGTTGGGTGACAATTTTCGGCAAATCTTGGGATCTGCACGTCACAGAGGGCTTAAAAACCAGTCTGGAGGAGAATTTAGCCATGATAGGAGATACGATCGAGTATCTACGCTGTCAGGGAAAACGAGTCATTTATGATGCCGAACATTGGTTTGATGGTTACAAAAATAACCCCGAATACGCCCTTTTAACCCTCAAAACCGCCAGGGATGCCGGGGCCGAATGGTTAGTTTTCTGTGATACCAACGGCGGCACTTTACCCCAAGAAATCGCCCCTATCGTGGAGAAAGTGCGGCAGCAATTGGGTATCGATCCCGATGATGAAAATGCGCCTCAATTAGGCATCCATGCTCATAATGACGCAGGAACCGCCGTGGCTAACTCCTTAGCGGCAGTTAACGAGGGCGCACGCATGATTCAAGGCACAATTAACGGTTATGGGGAACGCTGCGGCAATGCCAATTTATGTACTTTAATTCCCAATCTTCAGTTAAAAATGGGCTTTTCTTGCCTAGAAGAAAATCAATTAGGCCGATTGGCGGGAACTAGCCGAAAAATCAGCGAAATGGTCAATTTAGCCCCAGATGATCATGCTCCCTTCGTCGGACGTTCTGCTTTTGCCCATAAAGGCGGAATTCACGTTTCTGCGGTGGCGAAAAATCCCCTCACCTACGAACATATTAACCCGGAAGCGATCGGGAATCAGCGCCGCATCGTCATTTCTGACCAATCGGGATTAAGTAATGTCTTAGCGAAAGCGCGTAGTTTTGGCATCGATTTAAATAAAGATGATCCCACCTGTCGGCAAATATTGGAACGTTTAAAAATCTTGGAAAGTGAGGGTTATCAATTTGAAGCAGCCGAAGCTAGTTTTGAGTTATTAATGCGGGAAGCTTTGGGACAAAGAAGCCACCTTTTTGAATTAAAAGGATTCCAAGTGTATTGTGATATGCTCCGGGATAGTGGTAATGCGATTGCAACAATTAAAGTACGGGTAAAAGAGGAAGATTTATTAGAAGTGGCCGAGGGTAACGGGCCCGTGGCTGCTTTAGATCGGGCTTTGAGAAAGGCTTTAGTCAAATTCTATCCCGAAATTGCTAACTTTCACCTGACCGATTATAAAGTGAGAATCCTCGATAGTGGTTCGGGGACGGCAGCGAAAACTAGGGTTTTAATCGAGTCCAGTAACGGTCAACAAAGATGGACTACCGTGGGAGTGTCTAGTAATATTTTGGAAGCTTCCTATCAAGCAGTAGTAGAAGGAATTGAATATGGTTTATATCTGCTGCAAAACAATAAACTAGAATTATCGGGTCAATTTTGTCCTTTGGGAATAATTTAGGGAACAGTTATCAGTAATCAGTAATCAGTTATCAGTTATCAGGAGTCAGTATTCAGGAGATTATTTTTATTTATTCTTCCCATCCCCCCACACCTCACACCCCACTTCCCCACACCCCACACCCCACACCCCACACCCCACTTCCTGCTCCCCTTTATGGGATTGAATGTTTACTAGGATAATAATCGGGTAACAAAAGAATTTTGCCAACGACGAGCCAAGGCCCGCAGATACATATTAACGGGAAACTGATAATATTCGATAATTAACCAGAGTAAACAAATAGCATGGCAAATAAAGGTTAAAATCGACCAAAATAGAGGCACCCATGACAAAGGACTCCCCTCGACCGGAGGAAAAAGATAGGCTCCCGTAGCCACAATTGCTGTGGGAAAAATCACAAATCCTAAACCGATAATTAAGTAAAAACCTGCCATCTCCATTCCTTCTCTCGGTAAACCCTGCCAATACTTACCATTCCAATACCAAGTTAAGGGTAATTGACTATCGGCCATTTTTAAAAGCTGTCTTTCTAAATTAGCAGTAAAAATGTGTTGACAAAAGTTACAAGCATAGGCTTCCATTAGTGGTAAAGCGGCAATTTTACCATGGCGACAGACGGGACAAGAATAGGTATCGTGATAGTTTAATCGGGTTGGCTCGGTCATGGTAATCTGAGTAAGAGTAAAAAAGGCCATTGCAGATAATTAACTTTTCCCTATTGATAACGATTGAGTTATGCGGCGCTCGCCAACACTATGGCTCATTAGTATCAAACGGGTTCAAATCTTGTGGATGAGTTATGGTAATACTTGATATACCCGCAAAATCACTGGGATTAAAGGTCAACAGATGTGTAATTTCATTGGCAAGCATAGCCGCAACGAGACGAACATCATGAGTGCGTTTACCCATCACTATGTTAGTTGTGACTAAGTTCAGCCAATTTGTAAAAATCTGCCGAGATTCTGCCAAGACTGGAAAACGAGCGAGAAGTTGATCTATCATGCTTCTGGTTTGTTCTACAGACCAACCCAAACCATTGACTTCAGTTGGTCTGGTGGCAACAACCCAAAACTTAATTATTACTTGTGTCGCAAGGAAACATTCATCTGATTGCATGAGCAGACGAGAAACTGCATTGGTTGCCAGCTTATGCTGTAGGTCGGAACAATTGCACAATCGCATAACAATATTAGTGTCAAGTAAATATCTCGTCATCATTCGTAAATACTATCGCGACTAAAGGCTTCATCTCCTAGACTCGGACTATCTTTGGGAAGTTGTAACACCCATTCACGCAATTCCCTAGCTCTCTGGGATGGTGTTGCTCTTTGCCAAAGCGGAACAGACGATGGGACTTGTCCAGACTGAAACTCAAGGTCGGCTATGAAATCAGCAATCTTTTTCAGTTGATCATCGTTTAGTTTATCTAATTCTTTCTTAAGATCTTCTCGCAGCATAGGTCGGTTTTGAGAAAATAGACACTTTCTATAGTAACCGATATGCTCCTAGCCGTTTGGCTCAGGTGCTTGTTTATACGATCGGCTCTAAATAATCTCCCTGATTAGGCTAGACTCAAGTTGCCAGCTTAAAAAGTCTCTGGTGGTAATACTAAATCTCGTTATTACAGACTGATTATCTATTTCTCCTTTTGCCTATTGCAAGAGTGCCTATTGCCTCTCCTGATATGTAGCCTATACTCAACAGATTTAGTATGACATCTAATTCGCCTTGATTAAGGATAACTAATTAAGCAAGATTGGCAGGAATTGTCCCCAGTTTTTGTAGTTGTTTTTCAATATTAGCCTTTAATTGGATCCGGGAGATTTCTTTTCCTGTTTGAGCGGTGTGTGCATTTTCCAGAAAAATAATACTATCTACTTTTTCTACGGCAAATAATTGGAATAAAAGATGGGTTACGGGAATCAGGAGCGTTGATAGGGGTGAATTAGCAGTATTTTGAGCAGATAGGGCTATTTTTTCCGTAGCAAAGGCATAGATCACCCTTTTTTCCTGTTGCGGCTGCTGCCGATGGGCTAAAGTGGTTAGTAACCAATCACCTTGGCTATTCTGAACTACATAGTATTGTAAATGTTTTAACTGTCTAGCAAAAGCTGCAAGGACGGGATTAACCGCTTCTTCCATGACCACGGTTGCCAGTCCGTAATTGACCGCTTCTCGACTTAAAATATGCAGTTGTGCCTTTAATTTCATGGCTAATCATGTCTATAAACTAATCGATGGCGATGACATTCGGCAAGGCCATTTAAAATTGTCGTCGTGAAAAGATGAGGATGGAGATACCCAATAATAGACCAGTATAAACGAGACTGTAGAGGGCATTACCGATTAAGACATCAGCACTAGGGAGCAAACCATAAACGGCCTCGTTTCTAAAATTCAATCTCTCCAAATCTGGGAGAATTAGATAAATATTTTTAGTGATAGCGAGAATATTGGGATTTTTGCTGATTATACCCAATTGGATCAGGTCTTTGCTGATGTGACCCATTAGATAGACCCCAAAAGTCATTAACGTGGCTAAAATCGAACTGGTAAATACCCCAAAAGCGATCGCCACGGCCGCGATGAGAATTAATTCCAAACCGAGATAGAAAACCGAAACAATCAGGGGTAAAGCTTGAAAAGATACTTTCATCCCCAGCAACATCAGCAGGTAAATCACCAACATTACCCCCAACATCACCGCTAAAACCCCGGACAAACCCAAGTGTTTACCGAGGATAAATTCGGCCCGACTCAGGGGTTTGGGAATCAAAACTAAAATAGTTCTCTTGTCAATTTCCTTATTAATTAGCTCTGTACCCACAAAAACCGCGACAATTACCCCTAATAACCCGATAGCGGCTAATCCCAAGTCAAGAAAGATTTTCTCATGGGTTCCCACCGCAATTTCCGGTAATAAACGCCAAGCGAAGGCCATCAACAAGGCAAAAAACCCGATAAAGTAAAGAATGCGATCGCGAATAACCTCGCGAAAACCATTAGCTGCGATCGCCCAGATTCTCAGGATGCTGATACCCATAGCCTTTCATCAAAATAATATCTGTCTTTCCTTTTGAGATTACCCATTTCCGTGGCAAAAGTGGACCTCCTCTCAAAATCAAAAATTGTCGCGGTTGGTTAGCAGTCGGTAACGATGACTAGGTATTCTTAAAGTTAGCCAAAACAGCAGCTAATCCTTACTGTTCCAGTGTTACCTTATCTTTGTCGAAATCCACCATCAAGAATCAGCCTAGGATAAATTGATCTCTAATAACCCCGGTGGTGGCGAGATCTCGATGCGTGCCGCTTTCAGATCCACCAGCGGAACAATTTCTTTGACGAAGGGGACCAGGGCCCGGGCCCCTGAGTCGGAGGATGGACTTTTTTTCTTGACGGAGGCGAGATTTGCTTCTAGTTGCACTGCTAAAATGTCATTACCCGCCCACAAAATATCTACTACAACCCCGATTTTTTCTCCTGTCAGGTGATGATAAACCTCCAAGTTTACTAGCTCACTAACATGATATTCATCCGCTTTTAGGCGAGGTTTTTCTAGTTTATTCGCCCATAATTTATATCCGCGCAAAGCTTCGGCTTGTTCCCGATTTTCAACCCCCTCTAACTTGATAACATAAACATTTTTGCCCGGTAGCCCACGTCCCCTGAGCAGAGTAATTTCTCGGATTTCTCCCCCCTGGGGTCCTTGTATTCCCCTTATCCCTTGCTTCTGAAAACGTTCGGGAAAATCTGATACCGATAAAACTCGCAATTCTCCCTCCAGTCCCTGGGGTGCTACTATTGTCCCA
Source organism: Microcystis sp. M049S2 (assembly GCF_020245625.1). Classification (NCBI taxonomy): domain Bacteria; kingdom Bacillati; phylum Cyanobacteriota; class Cyanophyceae; order Chroococcales; family Microcystaceae; genus Microcystis; species Microcystis sp. M049S2. Next base: position 22,363 of record NZ_JADBUN010000223.1, read on the forward strand.
ATTTCTAGCCAATTTTCTTCCATTGTCTTGACATTTTTTGCTATAGCTTTCCCTAGTATATAGCCTTTTTTGTCTCGCTCCTAGATTAGACCTCTTGTAAAAATCAAAAATTGTTGTTAGGGTTAGGAGTCAGTAGCCGGTCGTCAGTAGCCGGTCTTCAGTAGTCAGGAGAATTAAGAATAATACTAAATCTGGTTATTAAAGACTGATTATTTATTCCCTTTTTTGCATGAGTGCATGAGCAGAAAACGGGTTTCTCGGAGAAACCCGTTTTCTGTGCGTTACTCAACGGATTTAGTATAAATAATAATCAATTAAATGGTTTATTTACAAATTTTAGGCGATTTAATCCTTATTTTTGCCGTTTTTAAAACTGCAAAAATTAATTATGCAAGAGGTTTATTCTTAAAGTCTTGGTAAGGTAAAATTTTTAGTTGACCTCTACTCCTGACCATTTTTTGACTTTTTACTGGTGGCTTTTTACTCAATTATGACTATTTGGCAAGCGGATTTTTATAAATCTTCATCTTCTTCTCCTCTTGAGACAGTCTGGCAATTGTTAATTTTAGATTCTCTCGGTCATCTTATCTATGAAAATTCCTGTCCCCAATCCCAAGCTAATAGCGACTGGTTAACCCAACAGTTACAGCAAGCTTGTCAAGTCTCCCCTCCGGAAATTATCCAAGTTTTTCGCCCCCAATGCGCCAATTTATTTCTCCTCGCTGGTCAAAATTTACAGATCAAAATTGAGTTAACCCGTCACGTTAAAGCCCTGAAAAAACAGCTAGAATTGCGACAAATCCCCATCAATATCGACTCTCCTCCACCGCAACCCCTACCGGAGCAATTTTTAGGTCAAGAGTGGCGTTTTGCTCGTTTTCCCGCCGTTGATTTAGTTAACTTTTTTGGCGATCGCCGAATACCGATTCTTTCCCTACCAGAGGCCTTTTCTCCTTTAAAATTAGGTTTAGCCTCCACTTTAATGATCCCCGGTGTGGTTATTACCGGTGGTAAAAAATCTCTGGCGATCGCTCGTTGGTTAGAGGAAATTAACCCGGTATTTATCGATCATATTCCCACAGAAACGGGGCGATCGGGCGGTTTAGTCTTGGAATCGGGTCTAAATGAGCGTTGGATTTTTCTGACCTACGAGGATGAAGAAGTGGCCCTGGCAGCCAATGTTTATCAGGCAACTAAAGAGCAAAGCCAAGGTTTGCACTTTCTCCTCATACAACCGGATGATTCTGGTCGCACTTTTACCGGCTTTTGGCTACTGAAGCAGGTTTAACCCCCAAGCTGTCCCCAAGAGGCAAAGAATGCCGGCTAAACCCGCTAAAGGTTGGTTATAGATACCTTTAATCCAAGCTAACCCAGAATCGCTGTAAGACATCAATTCGGCACTGTCTAGCAACGCTAATCCCCACACCCAACCGCTATGAAGTCCCCAAGCTAATCCTAAACTACCATGATCGATCGCCCGCGCCCAGACCAGAACCATCCCCATCAGAAATAAACCGGGTAGTTGCGGCAGTGTTTGCTGACGTTCCCAAAGCAGATGCAGCAGGGCAAAAATTAGGCTAGAAATGGCTCCAGCCACCCAAAAACCGTATTCTTGGCTTAATTGGCTCAAAAAGATGCCCCGAAAGATTAATTCCTCGGTAATACCCACCCAGAGGGCCACTATCAACAGGGGTAAACTCAAGGAAAAAGCACGAGTTAGATTTTTTGGCTGCCAATGTACCCAGGTCAAAATCCCCTCTAGGAAAAAAATTATCCCTAATCCCACCACTGCCAGGATTAATCCTTTAGCTAGGGAGATAAATAGGGAAAATGACCAAATTAATCCGTAATTATGGAGGCTGCTCCCCTCTATCTTTAATAATCCCCAGATAACTAAGGGAGCCAAGGCGTAAAGAGAGGCCACTAGGGGCAATTTTTGGTCAGGTTTTGTCCCTTGCAGCGGTTGCCATCCCAAACGACTCCCTAAACTAATAGCAATGGGCAGCCAGAGAATTAACCAGGCCAACAGGAAAATAATAATTTTTATTAAGGCGGCAATCTCCATTGTCAATTAGGGGTGTGGGGTGTGGGGTGTGGGGTGTAGGGTGTGGGGTGTGGGGTGTGGGGTGTAGGGTGTGGGGTGTAGGGTGTAGGGTGTGGGGTGTGGGGTGTGGGGTGTAGGGTGTGGGGTGTGGGGTGTGGGGTGTAGGGTGTGGGAAGAATAAACAAAAATAATCTCCTGAATACTAACTCGGAGTCTCCTGTCTCCTAACACCCATAAAACAAACCCCCTAGGCATACGATAACTGTGGAACTTTGCTCTGGGAAAGCCTAGCTCCAACAAAAATCCATCCCTAGGGGGTTGCGAAAAAGAAGAAAAAGTGCTTAAGGAAAACCCCTCAAGTTGATAAAAGAGGCGGTCAGGGGTTAGAATTAGGGGTAAGAATCTATATTGTCTTTTTGGTCGGTCTTGTCAAAACTAGCCCTTTTGACTGCCGATTTTTTTTCCTTATCCCTACTCCGTAACCTATTTAAGCTTCTACCGATTCTTCTGATTCCGTTTGTTTGAGGTGGATGTGCTTGTAGCCAAGTTTGATTTCAAACTCATCGCCGGGCTGCAAGTTCATTTGTTCGGTATAGGTGGAACCGATGACGATTTGACCATTTTTATGGACACTAACCCGGAAAGTGGGTTCGCGGCCGCGGCCATCTTTAGTGCCTTCGGGATCGAGCGGAACCCCTTTTGCACCTAAAACAGCATCGTAAAAGTCGGTTAAATTGACCCGAACTTGGCCATCTTTACTTTGAGAGTAGTAACCACAACGTTTTGCCGTTTCGCGACGGGGTAAGTGGGATAACTCTTTGACTTTTTGTAGTAGAGCTTTCCCGGTTAGGGGAGTAGGAGAGATATCACTCATGGTACTTTTTAATGTCCCTTGATTTTTGACTGACTGTCAATTAAGTTTACACTGACAAATTGATCATACCAAAAATCTTGCCAAAAATGTCTAGAGGGGAATAATAAATTTTTTAAAACTGATGGTTCGGTGATGACAATCGTGCTAAGAAGACCCCGGACTAGGTAGTAAGTGTAAACCTTGTGGGGGAGAGGAAATTTTTGGACAAGACTCTGGCAATTTTTGGTCGGGTGCGAGGAAAACAGGGGGGAGAAAGTGAGGACATAAAACCGTTTAAGCTATACCTAGCAAGGAATTGAGAAACTATACTTGTGGTTGGAGTTGGCAAAAAACTAATGACCCAGAGCAGTAAATCCGGGGGGATTAAACTGTTTTCGATCGACTTCCCCATCTATGATTAGGTCTAGATACCCACCCCTTGGCTCAACCGACCGGGGAAAATCTTAAGGATTAATTACCATTACTAGCTCCCCTTTGGCCCGTTAACATCGATTATCCTGAGTATTAGGAGTCCCTCACCCCCGTGCCGAGTATGGAAGTTTATTTTAAAATTCTGCGTCAACGACCCAACGACACCCCTTACCTAGAAAATTTTACCCTAGAGGTGGAGGCGGGAAATACAATTCTCGACTGCCTTAATCGCATCAAATGGGAACTTGATGGAACTTTGGCCTTTCGCAAAAATTGCCGCAATACAATTTGTGGCAGCTGTGCGATGAAAATTAACGGTCGTTCGGCCTTGGCTTGTCAAAAAAATATCGCCAGTGAATTAAACCATTGTAGCCAAAAAGATGCCGGAGAAATTCCCGAAATCACGATCGCCCCTCTGGGTAATTTACCAATTATCCGGGATTTAATCGTCAATATGCAACCGTTTTGGGACGATTTAGAAAAGGTTGAACCTTATATTAGTAGTCAAGCACGCACCATTCCCGAACGAGAATTTCTGCAAACTCCGGAAGAAAGAGCCAATCTCAATCAGATGGGTAACTGCATTATGTGCGGGGCCTGTTATTCGGAATGTAATGCCAAGCAAGTGAATCCTGATTTTGTCGGTCCCCACGCTTTAGCAAAAGCGCAGCGCACCCTAGCAGATTCCCGCGATGGTAATCAAGAAGGTCGCCTAGAACTTTATAATCAAGGCACCGCCGGGGTTTGGGGGTGTACGCGTTGCTATTTCTGTAATGCGGTTTGTCCCATGGAAGTGGCTCCCATGGATCAAATCGGTAAAATTAAACAGGAAATACTCGCTCGCAAGTCGGACGATAGTAGTCGTCCCATTCGTCACCGGAAAGTTTTAGTGGAATTAGTCAAAGCAGGGGGATGGGTTGATGAACGCAAATTCGGCCTCTATGTGCTGGGCAATTATTGGCGCGATTTACAGGGTTTATTAAGTATTGCCCCCTTGGGATTGCGGATGATTGCTAAGGGTAAATTTCCCACTTCCTTTGAAGCTTCCGAGGGAACTGAGGAAGTAAGAGGTTTAATTACTGCCATTCAAAATTCTCGCTCTTGATCACTCTCGATAGTTAGAGTAATTCTGAGATGATTATGATCTATATTCTATTTGACTGGAGAACCCCTTATCATGTTCGATCGAGATAGTATCCGTGGTTTTTCTGCCCTGATTACCCTTGTGGGAGTCGCTTCTAGTTTGGGTTTTAGCTTCAACGCACCGGCTTTCTCCCAAGCTACCTCTAACAATTTACCATTACTCTTAGCCCAAAAAAGCGAAAAGGTGCGCGTAGCGGTTTTAGACTTCGATTATAGCGGTCTCAGTAATCCCCAGTGGTTAACATTTCTCAATGGTGGAGCCAGTGGTGTCAGTGATATTCTCGTCAATAGATTGGTGGAAAGTGGTCGCTATACAGTCATTGAGCGCAGTCGCATTGATGCTGTCCTCAGAGAACAAAATTTTGGGGCTTCGGGACGGGTAGATGCCGCTACTGCCGCTCAAATCGGGCAAATTTTGGGGGTAGATGTGGTGATTATCGGTTCGATTACCCAATTCGATTTACAAAAAAAACAATCTGGTGGCTCGTTTATTATTTTTAGCACCGCCAAGACAGAAACCGATGCTTTTGTCAAGTTGAATGTCCGGGCAATTAATACCACCACGGCCGAAATTATTACCACCGCTCAGGGAGATGGTAGTGCCAATCAATCCGATGGTTCAACCGTGGTTTTAGGGGTTGGGGGTGGTTCCCAAACCTCCAACGAAGGGAAATTACTCAGTATTGCCACCGATAAGGCAGTAGCGCAGGTGGTGGATAATCTCAACAATAAAGCCGACCAAATCGCCGCTACACCCCGCTCGCTCCCGACTGTCACCGCTTTAGTGGCTGCCGTGGCGGGAAATCAAGTAATTCTCAATAAAGGTACGGGAGAGGGTTATCGTGTTGGTTTACGCATTTCCATCGAAAGGACGACCCAAACAGTCAAGGATCCGCAAACGGGTAAGGTTATCCGTCAGATTACTCAACCGATTGGCACTCTCGAAATTGTCGAAGCTGATGGTCAATCTAGCGTCGGTCGCATCATTACCGGTAATGGTTTCAAAATCGGTGATTTAGCTAAACCCATTCGTTAATTGGGGAAGTGGGGAGCGGGGTGTGGGGTGTGGGGAGCGGGGAGATCGGTAAACTTAAAACTCAAATCTGATAACTGATAACTGATAACTGATCACTGATCACTGATAAGTGAACACTCACGAAAATTTGAAGTTATGTAAAGGGAACCCTGGGGTCAGGTAAGACAACCGATAAAATTTATAATCGGAATCCCTTGGATATTCCCTAGACCAGAGCGATTAACGAAAACTATCAAACAATGGTACAAGATCAAAAACCCACGGTGATCATTACTGGGACAACTTCTGGAGTCGGTCTCTACGCCGCTAAATCCCTTGCTCAAAGAGGTTGGTTTGTGGTTATGGCCTGTCGGGATATCCCGAAAATGGAACAGGCGGCCAAGGAATTAAACATTCCCCGGGATAACTACTGTATTGAATTTATCGACCTCGGTTCCCTCGATAGCGTCCGGCGCTTCGTTAAAAATTTCCGGGCCTTGGGCAGATCTCTAACCGCTTTAGTCTGTAATGCCGCTATCTATCTGCCTTTGCTCAAAGAACCCTTAAGAAGTCCCGAAGGTTATGAATTGAGCATGGCCACCAATCATTTAGGTCATTTCCTGCTCTCGAATTTGCTCTTGGAAGATCTAAAAAATTCCCCCTCTCCCGACCGGCGTTTAGTCATTCTCGGCACTGTCACCCATAATCCCGATGAATTAGGCGGCAAAATTCCTCCTCGTCCCGATTTGGGCGATTTAGACGGGTTTGCCAAGGGTTTCAAAGAGCCGATTACTATGGCCGACGGTAAAAAATTTGAATCGGTCAAGGCCTATAAAGATAGTAAGGTTTGTAATGTTCTCACCATGCGGGAACTGCACAAACGCTATCACGAATCCACCGGAATCACTTTTACTTCCCTCTATCCGGGTTGTGTGGCCGATACACCCCTTTTCCGCAATCATTACCCCTTTTTCCAGCAGTTTTTCCCCTGGTTCCAGAAAAATATCACCGGTGGCTATGTTTCCCAAGAATTAGCCGGGGAAAGAGTGGCCATGGTGGTGGCTGACCCCGAATACCGTCAATCCGGTGCTTACTGGAGTTGGGGCAACCGTCAGAAAAAAGAGGGTAAATCCTTTGTACAAAGGGTTTCTCCTCAAGCTCGCGACGATGAAAGAGGCGCAAAAATGTGGGAATACAGCGCTAAATTAGTCGGATTAGCCTAATTTCTGATTTTGAGACTGAAAAGGGACACAAGTTAACTTGTGTCCTTGTGGAAACGGGGAGCGCTGGGACAGGGAGAAACAGTCCATAACTGGGTTTTTAAAGTTTGATTGGCAGTTAATGATATTATCAAAAACCGATTTGGTATTAGGCTCTCTTGGATTTGGTGGGTAAAATGTGTTCTAAGATACATTCCTCCTAGCGAGGGGCTAGACGAACCACAAGGACACAAAGAACACAAAGATTGATCGATCCTATGTAAGTTAAACTTATCACACAGAACCTAGAAGAGCCATTGTCCAATTGACGAAACGCTCGGCAACCGTAAAGATAGCCTGATCTCTATGCTGTTGCCAGATTTTGTTTAGCTTTCCCGTTTTTTGACTAGAATGACACCGCAACCGATCACCAGCAATCCTGCGAGGGTTGAGGGTTCGGGTACAGTTTCCACGCCAAAGGCGAGAAATTGAGTAAATTGGAGCTGGGTAAAGTTATTGTCGCTGACGAGAATTATTGATCGCTTGCCGTTTGGTAAATCGGGGCCGAAGGTAATCCCCTCCACGTTATCGATGGGGATATTTAACGAGGTCAGATCGAATAATAGGGTTTTCTGGGCGGCCACGATACCCGAAACCCCATTAATACTGGAAAAGGCACTGATATCGGTGGCCCCCTCCAGGGAAACCTCGTAGATTTTCACAGTATAGCCCGTATTCCCCGGTGTTCCCGTCGTTATGGAGAAAGAACGTTCTAGGGAGAGAAAGCGTTGGCCACTATTATCAAGTGCCAGTAAATCGACGAGTCCGTTGACATCGACTGGGCTTGAAATAATCGGGGGAAGGGCGATTGGATCGGTATTGTAGAGGAATTGAGCGATCGGCTGTCCATTAGCGAGATCGTACTGCAATATCCGTGAGGGAGAACCGTTCGTTGGCGTCGCGGCCGGCCCATCCTGCACAAGCGCGTTCTCGGAGGCCGTGAACAGGAATCGCTGATCTGGGGTGGTGGTCAGACTTTCTAGAGCCAGATTATTGCGAACCCCGCTTGTGGTGGGAATCGAGTTCGGCGCGGGGATAAACTGGTTCGGAATCGGTAAAGTATCGTTCTGTTGACCGTTGGCCAGCGCGAATCGATTGACAAAGGGATCGAGAATCTGATTGTTAGAGACCTCCCCTTCGGAGGAAATATACAGATTAGAACCCACGAGCGCGATCCCTTCTGGATCGAGACTCAGCGCGGGGAAAGTTTGCCCGTTAGTCTGTAAAAGTGGGGTAACACCAGTAAAGGTAACGCCGTTATTCATCCCATTAACATTAAATAGCGTCGGATTGATCGTTGCGGTGTAGAAACGCGCCGGGCCGTTCTGAGAGCGATCGTCCGAGATGATGTAAAAGTTATTAGCCGCCGGATCGTAGGTAATGCCCGATAATCCCCCGACCGGAACGGAGACACCGTTCACGGTTCCCGCTGGGCCTGAGGGAATAAACCCCGTGGGAATAATCGATTGACCGAGAAATTGTAAATTTAAAGGCGAAGCTTGAACCGACGAGGTAGCGAGGAAACCGACCGTTATGGTTCCAGCGATCCCGATGAAAAAACGAGAGGGGGATTTCATGATTTCTATCCAAAAAAACATTAGAACTCTTGCAAATTAATTATATGTTACAATCGTGTGTTAACTAATTTTCCCAAAAAAATTAGTTATTTAGTACATTTGCGCTAAATGAAAGCCTGAAGTTTAACTTTTAACCCAAAAATATTTAGATATGCTTTAATCTCTTCGGGTCTAATTCCCCGCCGCTCGCAGGGTATAATAGAAAAATGAGTGAATACATCCATAAGAGCCATAATGTAAGTGTTTTGGGTTCTTCGTTACTTGGTATGATTCGATAGGGGGGCATAAATCGACTAAATCCTTATCTGGCAAGAGACTTAATTGATTAGTTCGCTCTAGAGCAAAAACAATTGACAAAAATCGCTAAATGCCTTTCTATATAGGGGTTCCATCCCTTATAACCCCCGTCCATTGCATAACACGAACCGAAGAGCCATAATTACTTGATCGATAAAAATTTTTAAGTCAGAAAATTCAAAAATTGCTGGATGATAAAAGCATTGAACAAATCAATAAAAAATGCCCCCACCAAAGGAACAATAATAAATGCTTGGGGAGAAGCCCCAAAATTTTCCGTTACTGCTGTCATATTGGCGATAGCTGTGGGAGTTGCCCCTAGAGTTAAACCCAAATAACCGGCGCAAACTACTGAAGCATGATAGTTTTTTCCCATTAAGGGAAAGACCAGTAAAACAGTATAAATAATACTGAGTGAGAACTGCACTAATAACAGGATAGCAATCGGTCCGGCCAAATCGATCAATGTCCATAATTGTAAACTCATCAAGGACATAGATAGGAATAAACCGAGACTAACATCAGAAATTAAGGCTAAAGAGGACGTATTAGCGGGCCAAGGAAAGCGTTTCAATAGCAAAGGTACGGTATTAGTCAGGATAATTCCTGCCAATAAACAGGTGACAAAATCTGGTAATTTTAAACCAAGCGTAGTTACCCAGTAGTTAATCTGATTACCTAAACCGATAGTTAAACCAATTACCAAGATTGAATGGAGCATTGTATTGTAATCGATATTGACATTCCTCTGGCTTTGTTTAATTCCCACCGTTAAATCTTGATCTTGATTATTGGCTCGCAGTCGATTTCTCGTAATTAACCATCGAGCCACTGGTCCGCCAATAATTCCCCCTAAAACTAGCCCAAAAGTAGCACTAGCTACACCGATTTCTGATGCTTTGACGATGCCATAATTATCACGAAAAATAGGAGCCCAAGCAATGGCAGTCCCGTGACCCCCACTCAAAGAAACGGAACCAGCAATCAAACCGATGGGTAAATCTAATCCCATTACTTTTGCCACTCCTAGACCGGCTAAATTTTGTAGAATGAGATAAACCACGGCGGTTATTAATAAAATTAGCAAGGGTTTACCCCCTTGCAGCAGGGTTTTTAGTTTTGAGGACAGCCCGATAGTAGTAAAAAAAACGATTAACAGGGCATCCCGAACATTAAGGGTAAATTCGATTTGCCATTTAAAAACAGCAAAAAATAGACCGAAAAATAAGGAAGCTAAGACACCACCAGCAACGGCATCAGGAATGTTATAGTCTTGCAGAAATTTGATATTTTTGGTTAAATACTTACCGAGATAGAGGACTAGAATAGCCATAATAATTGTCTGGCGTTGGCTAAATTGGTAAATTTCCATTTTCTTAATCTTAGTTCTCCAAGATGCTCTACTTAAGTTTAGTCCTAATTTTCATTAACAATAAATCCGCTTATTAAAAACTGATTATTTATTCTCCGTTTTGCATGAGTGCCTCTTGCATGAGTGCCTCTCCTCATAAGTAGCCTATACTCAACGGATTTAGTATTGTAAAGTTTTGTAAAAAATATATGCAAATGACTGCAAACAACTGCTAATATGGTTAGTACAAGTTTACATTGCAGTTCACATGAAACTATCAGATTATGCTAAGAAAAAAGGGATCAGTTATGACACTGCTTGGAGAATGTGGAATCGAGGGCAGTTACAAGGAGAACGTCTTCCTACAGGAACAATTATTAT
>NZ_JADBUN010000224.1:0-7343 GCF_020245625.1 Microcystis sp. M049S2
TCCCCCTACTTAGGGTGATCAGCAAACCTGATCGATCGGAGGGCGCAAGCATTGCGCCCCTACAGTAACGGATTTTGTCCACAATGTAGGGGCGAACTGCGTTCGCCCAAAAGGTACATTATCAAAGCGCAAGTCCCTAACTATCCTATTCATAAAACCTAAAATTATGTCGAATTTATCCGGGGTTTTAGATATTTTGACCCGATAGCGGCTCGATAACTTACTTTTGCAGGAGATGACTGATCCTCTTGCCCTATTTTGGTAAAATCAACTATAATGGGGGGAAGTTAATCTTTGCCAAGCTTGAGCAGACTTAAACTAATCCCTCAGTGAGCAAGCAATTGAATCCTATGCTTAAAATTGCCCTTTTTGGAACCAGTGCCGATCCTCCTACTGCCGGTCATCAAGCCATACTAAAATGGTTATCGGAACAGTACGATATTGTTGCAGTTTGGGCTGCCGATAATCCCTTTAAAAATCATCAAACCAGTCTCGAACATCGTCTGAGGATGTTAAATTTGCTCATCCGGGATATTCAACCCCCAAGGGATAATATACAACTGCGACGAGAATTAAGCGATCGACGTAGCTTAATTAGTGTGGAAAAAGCGCAAGCAATTTGGGGAGAACAGGAGGAATATACCCTAGTCATCGGTTCTGATTTAGCTGGACAAATTAGGCACTGGTATCGTAGCCAAGAATTACTAGAAAAAGTCAAAATTCTCGTGATTCCTCGTCCAGGCTATCCTATTAACCAAGATGATATTGAACAACTGCAAACATTGGGGGGTGATTGTCTAATTGCTGATGTATTTGCTCCGGCTGTATCCTCAACAGATTATCGAGAAAAAGGCGATAAACAGGCTGTTCCTGCACCGATTAAAGATTATATCGAAGGTCAAAAACTTTACGCATGAAATCGCCAAATACCCTAGCTAATAAATCTCTAGCTGATTTTAAAGTCGGAGTTGATAACGTGATCTTTTCCGTTGATACCCAATTAAATCGGCTGCTAGTGCTTCTGATTAAACGACGGGAAGAACCTTTTAGTAATTACTGGAGTTTACCCGGGACTTTAGTTAGAAATGGGGAATCACTGGAAACGGCAGCCTATCGAATTTTAGCCGAGAAAATTAGTGTCAATAATCTCTATCTAGAACAGTTATATACTTTTGGCAGTCCAGAGGGAGATTCCCCGGCAGCGGCCGAGAGTTTTGGGAAACGTTATCTATCGGTGAGTTACTTCGCTTTAGTGCGGTTTGAAGAAGCAAAGTTAATCACTGAACAGGATCATAATATCACTTGGTATATGATTGATAAAGTGCCAGATTTAGCCCTTAATCACGGTCAAATTTTGGAATATGGCTGGCAAAGATTACGCAATAAAGTAGAATATAGTCCCGTCGCTTTTGAGGTTTTACCAGAATTATTTACTTTAAATGATCTTTATCAATTTTATGAGACAATTTTAGGTAAAAATTTTAGTGATTATTCTAACTTCAGAAATCGGCTATTGAAATTAGGATTTCTCAAGGATATGGGTTTAAAAGTCTCTCGTGGTGCCGGTCGTCCTGCTAGTTTATATCGCTTTGATGAAAAAGCTTTTGCTCCCTTTAAAGAGCAACCGTTAGTTTTTGTTTAAATAGGAAAAAATATGAGAATTGCTATCGCTCAATTAAATCCCATTGTTGGAGATATTGAAGGAAATGCCCAAAGAATTTTAGAGGCTGCTCAAACGGCATTTAATCAGGGAGCGGAATTACTTTTAACCCCGGAATTATCCCTCTGTGGTTATCCCCCCAGAGACTTGTTATTAAATCTGGGTTTTGTGGAGAAAATGTCTCGACAATTGCAATTATTGTCCCAACAATTACCAGAAAAATTAGCCGTCTTAGTCGGTTTTGTCGAAAAAAATCCCTCGGCAACGGTCAGGGGAGAAAAGCCGTTATTTAATAGCATAGCTTTGTTAAAAAGTCAAGAGATTAAACAAATTTTTACTAAACGTTTATTGCCTACCTACGATGTTTTTGATGAGGATCGTTACTTTGCTTCTGGGAAAGAAAGTCAATATTTTCAAATAACAGAAAATAATGTAAAAATCGGTGTAACTATCTGTGAAGATGTTTGGAATGATGAACAATTTTGGGGTCAGCGTCAATACGCAGTTAATCCCATCGCCGATTTAGCTAATTTGGGAGTGGATTTAATCGTTAATCTTTCCGCTTCTCCCTACAGTGTCGGTAAGCAAAAATTGCGAGAATCTTTATTATCCCATAGTGCCACTAGATATAATTTACCTATAGTTTATGTCAATCAAGTGGGAGGTAATGATGATTTAATTTTTGATGGTGACAGCGTGGCTTTTAACAGACAAGGAGAAGTGATTTATCGCGCTCAGACATTTACTTCTAGCCTAGAATTGATCGAGTTTAATCAAGATTTGTTACCCGCAGTTATTCATCCTTTACCCGTCGATGAAGATGAGGAAATTTATCGAGCTTTAGTATTAGGAGTGCGAGATTATGTGCAGAAATGCGGTTTTAAACGGGTAATTTTCGGCTTGAGTGGTGGCATTGATTCCAGTTTAGTTGCCGCTATTGCCAGCGACGCATTAGGTAAAGAAAATGTTCTCGCTGTGATGATGCCTTCTCCCTATAGTTCCGACCATTCCATTAGCGATGCAGTGGCTTTAGTTAATAATTTAGGTATCAAAAGTGAGAAGTTAGCAATTCAGGAAATTATGACCGCTTATGATCAACTTTTAGATGGTCTTTTCGCTGGGACTGATTTCGGTATTGCTGAAGAAAATCTTCAGTCACGCATTCGTGGTAATTTATTAATGGCTCTCTCTAATAAATTCGGTCATTTACTATTATCCACTGGCAATAAATCAGAAATGGCGGTGGGATATTGCACCCTTTACGGTGATATGAATGGTGGTTTAGCAGTGATTGCCGATGTGCCGAAAACCAGGGTTTATTCCCTCTGTCGCTGGTTAAATCGGCACGGGGAAATTATTCCCCTTAATGTGATTAATAAAGCTCCTAGTGCTGAATTAAAACCCAATCAGAAGGATCAAGATTCTTTACCTCCCTACGAGATTTTAGATGCTATTTTAGCACTATTAATCGATCGCCATCAATCCGCCGAACAAATTATCGCCGCCGGCTTTGAGCCTGAAATTGTGCAGAAAGTAATTAAATTAGTTAAAAATGCCGAATTTAAGCGCAAACAAGCTCCCCCGGGTCTAAAAATTAGCGATCGCGCTTTTGGCACTGGTTGGCGAATGCCCATCGCTAGTCGCTGGGGTTAGAGGGGTTTTCAGTTATCAGTTATCAGTTATGGCTCTCTTAGATTGAGTATGATCAATTGGTAACAAAACGCCAATTTAAGAGGACTCTTCGCCTAAAATTATCAAAGTTATTTAACCGATAAGCCTGACTGCTTGATATAAGTGGGTGAAAGCTAGTGGCAGAGGAACTGGGAGAAAAAAGGGTAGAGAGATATAATTGCTTGAAGTGATCACACTTTCGCGCTCCTTTAAGTTTTGATAATCCATATTTTTGCTAATAAACATAGCAAAAGTATGGATGATTTCCTGACCTAAGATCACATTTTATTCTTTTTTCCACTTCCATCTAAAAATCGAGAAAAAAGAAAAACTTTCCATTGTACCATAAAAAAATTATGCAAGAGGTCTAATTAGCAGCCCCAATCAAAATAAAGGGCGACCAAAAGAAAGGATGGCTTTTAATTTGACTTAGTTTGGCCTTTTGCATGGCTTCACTTTTAGTCATACCATTCTTGAGATTTTGATAAAATTGGGTCATAATTTCGGCACTGGTATTATCTTCAGCATTCCAAAGACTGGCTATTACTGATTTAGCACCGGCTCTTTCTAAGACGTAAGCAAGTCCCGATATTTCCTGGCCGTCTGCGTTGGCTTCCTTGGCGGTTTGACAGGCACTCAGGGTGATTAATTCGGTATTTTTTAAGCCTAATAATGCGGCATCGGCGATTTTATATTCCTCTTTATTGGCGAAAAGAATAGTATTAGCTTGCATACCCAAATTAGGACAGCCAGCAAGGTCAAAACAGCCGTGAGTTCCTAAGTGTAAAATCGAGAAGCGAAAGGCTTGTTTTTTGAATATATCTAGAGTTGCGTTTGTACCGAGATATTTTTCACTTCCGGGAAAGGTTTTGCTGATAGTTTCTGCTTCTATTTCTGTGCCTTTAAGTTCTTCTTGGGTGGGTTTAGGGTTAGCAAATGCTAGACCTTGTAAGGGTTTTCTTTCGGTGCTGGGAGGGGTAGATGTGGAGATACGAGTTAAATAATAAATTGGATATTTTTCTAGGAGAACTTGCTTATTTTTCTCATCGTAGAGGGTTTCAAAGGGAATATAGCGCAGTTGTCCACTAGCAATAATAGCGATATTTTTCGGGGAACTGGTGGCGATTTGTGATTCAATGGGACGGATTAAAATCTCGTAGAGTTTGCCACCGGTAACATCCACATCGCTATTTTTATGATCGGCTAATTGGGTACGGTATTCGCTGACGAGTTTATTCAATTCATCGCGTTTTGCATCACTTTGAATAACGATTAATTTTTCTCTAGTAACGAGAAATAGGGCGACTTTATCGCGGAGGGGAACCGGTTGAATAACGAGGGTATCAGGAGCGATATTTTTCTGGAGTTGGGCGATGTCGGTGGGTTTACTTTCAAAAAGTTCAGCAATTTCAGGATATTTATCTCCGATATTTTCCGCATTTTTATACACTTTCTCCTCGAATTGTCGGATCTGTTGTGCCAGTTCTTCAGAGAATTTATCCTGTAGTTGTCGTCGCATTCCTTCGAGTTGTTGATTGTCGGTGTTCCAGTTATCAAGTGCTTTTTGTGCATCGGGATCAGCAACTTTGGCATTAATCAGGCGATTGTAATCGGCGAGATCGGCGGTAGTGGCGAGGTTTAGCCATTGAAAGGCTTTTTCTGGTTGATTTTGCTGGATGAGGACTTCGGCGAGGGTGATGACGGTTCTTTCGTTAGAGGCTAAAAACGATTTTCGATTTTGACCTGCAATATTTTCCCTCGAAATATCTCCCCGTATCTTGAGGATAATGTTGAGGGACTCTTCCAAATTCTTGATCGCTTCTGCGGGTTGATTTATCTTTTGATAAGCTAGGCCAAGATTATTTAAAGAATTAGCTTCCCCTTGTAGATCGCCGATTTTCCTCGCTATGGCTCGATTCTCTTGATGGTGATCGATCGCTTTCTGATATTGTCCGAGGGAAAGATAAGCACTTCCTAAATTGCCTAAAGAATCGGCTTCCCCTTTTAGATCGCCTATTTCCCTCGCAATGGCTAAAGTCTGTTCAAGGTAATCGATCGCCTTTTTGTACTCTCTGAGGAAGTAGTGAGCAACTCCTAAATTGTTTAAAAAAGACCCTTCCTCTTGGCGAAGGCCTATGTACCTCGCGATGGCTAAAGACCGCTGGTGGTAATCGATCGCCTTTTGGTACTCTCTGAGGGATTGGTAAGCATTTCCTAAATTGCCTAAAGATCTGGCTTTACTTCCTTGATCGCCGATTTTCTCAGCGATTTCTAAAGACTGCTGGTGGTAATCGATCGCTTTTTGGTATTGTCCGAGGGATTGGTAAACGTTTCCTAAATTGCCGAGAGCATTGGCTTGCCCTTTTAGATCGCCGATTTTCTCAGCGATTTCTAAAGACTGCTGGTGGTAATTGATAGCTTTTTGGTACTGTCCTAGTAAGTGGTAATCAACTCCTAAATTGTTTAAAGCCTTGGCTTCCCCAGAACGATCATCTAACTCCCTCGTGATGTCTAAAGACTGCTGATGGTAATTGATCGCTTTTTGATACTCTCCACGCGATTGATAAGCGTTTCCTAAATTGTTTAAAACCTTGGCTTCCCCAGAACGATCATCTAACTCTCTCGTGATGGCTAAAGACTGCTGGTGGTAATCGATCGCTTTTTGATACTGTCCGAGGGAGCTATAAGCGTTTCCTAAATTGTTTAAAGAATTGGCTTCTCCTTGGCGATTAACTATCTCTCTGTTAATGACTAAAGACTTTTGGTGGGACTCGATCGCTTTTTGATATTGTCCGAGGGAAAGATAAGCACTTCCTAAATTGTCTAAAGAAGCCGCTTCTCCCTGACGATTTTTGATTTCTTGATAAATTTGTAAGGCTTTTTCCCACGATTGCAAGGCTTCTCGAAACTGACTTATTTTATATTGTTGAGCGCCTTGCTGTAAAAGCCTATCCGCTTCTTTTCGCTGTTTTTCTGCTTCCATTAATACTAAAAGTTTTTCAGCACTTTTTTCTAAATCAGCATCCTTAATTTCTTTTGCGATGGTTAAAGTCTGCTGAAAAAATTCTATGCTCTCCTTAAATTCTCCTAACTCATAGTAAGCCCCACCGAGATTTAAAAAGGCGAGGGCTTCTAGACGACGTTCTTTTGACTCTTGTGCTATTTTAACCGCATTTTCTAAAACAGAAATAGCTTGACGGTATTGACCGTCGTTAACATAGGCATTGCCTAAATTAACGGTAGATTTAGCTTCCCCTGAAAGGTCTTTAATTTGCCGGTAGGCTATCACCGCCTGTTGACAGGATTGAATCGCCAATTTTACTTGATTATTATCAAGATTCTGGCGACATAATTGCAAAAGTTGATCCGCTTCTGCTTTCCTCGCATCCGTATTTTGCGCTATTACCGCAGGGACGAGAGAGGAGAGTTTCCCGTTAACAACTGGTAGGGTGACGGTAGCCACCAGAGAAAGAGTAAGTAAGGCGTAAAATTTGGGATTCATAGTTATTTCCGCTATCAGTTATTAGTTAATACACCTCATCATGAGTTCCAATGTTAATCAAAACTATCCTATCTGTTTGAGTTTTCTCGTCTCGTTCCAAATAGAAAATGATGCGGCAATCATAACTACAGGAACAAGCTCTCAATTCCTGATATTCTCCCCTGACTCGATTAACATTTCTTGCTGTTCCCTGGGTAATTGACTAACCAACTCCAGCGCGTTTTCAAAGGTAATCATATTGAACTCCCTTGTTAAATTTAATGCGATAACAGTCCTATTTAAGTACGAAGATCTGATCAATGACATAATTTTTCCCCTCGCTAACCCGACATTAGAGGAATCTTTAATAAATGTTTCCTAATCCAATCAGCTAAGGGACTTGCGTGGGAATAATATCCCAATCGATCGGAGGGCGCAAGCTTTGCGCCCCTACAGTAACGGATTTTGTCCACAATGTAGGGGCGAACTGCGTTCGCCCAAAAGGTACATTATCAAAGCGCAAGTCCCTAA
>NZ_JADBUN010000225.1:0-6337 GCF_020245625.1 Microcystis sp. M049S2
GACCTCTTGCATAAATCCGAAAACAAACGATAGAAACAATAATGGGAGGGACTTTCAGTTAATTATTTATTAGTAGTTGATAATCTTCAAAAATGTTGCTGTACAAGGATCGACTTAAGACTTTTGCAAGAGGTCTACTAGAGCAGTTATGGCAACAGGGTGAAACCGCTCAAGCGCAAAAAAAATACCCGGAAGCCGAAAGAATCTGGCGACAAATTATTCAGCTTGATCCTAACAGTGCTGTGGCTTTTAGCAATCTCTGCGCCGCGCTATTCCGTCAAAATAAGTTAGACGAAGCACTGATTTTCTGTCAAAAAGCTCTCGCTCTCGATCCAAAACTTCCAGAAACCTACAACAATCTCGGTAACGTGCTGAGGGTCCAGAAAAAACTGACGGAGGCCGAGGAAATGTACCGTAGGGCGCTCGCTCTTGATGATAAGTATGTCCGTGCCTACAACGGTCTCGGTATCGTGCTGAGGGCCCAGAAAAAACTGACAGAAGCCGAGGAGATGTTCCGTAGGGCGCTCGCTCTTGATGATAAGTATGTCTATGCCTACAACAATCTCGGTAACGTGCTGAGGGCCCAGAAAAAACTGAAGGAAGCGGAGGAAATGTACCGTAGGGCGCTCGCTCTTGATGATAAGGATGTCGATGTCTACAACAATCTCGGTAACGTGCTGAGAGACCAGAAAAAACTGAAGGAAGCCGAGGAAATGTACCGTAGGGCGCTCGCTCTTGATGATCAGTATGTCCCTGCCTACAACAATCTCGGTAACGTGCTGAGGGCCCAGAAAAAACTGACGGAAGCGGAGGAAATGTACCGTAGGGCGCTCGCTCTTGATGATCAGTCTGTCTTTGCCTACAACAATCTCGGTAACGTGCTGTCGGACCAGAAAAAACTGACGGAAGCCGAGGAAATGTACCGTAGGGCCTTAGATTTACCGGATGATACTACTGGGACTCCTACTACCGCTCATACCCTTGCCCATAATGGTTTGGGTCTGCTCCTACAGGAACAGGGCAAGCTAGAGGCAGCGATCGCTGAGTTCGAGAAGGCGACGAAAATCGATCCCCAGTATGAATTTGCCAGCAATAACCTGCAAGAGGCCCGGCGCTTGTTATCCTTGCAGCAACAACCGGAGCAGATCATCGCTTTGAATAATACCGAATATTTACGCCAAGAGGATCCCCTCACCCGGATCAAGCGATCGATCGTTAAAATCAGTGTGGTCTTTACCGGTAACGCCAAGGGGACTGCCTACGGTACGGGTTATGTGGTCAAACGCCGGGGAACAACGGTGTGGATTATCACTAATCGTCATGTGGTGGTCGATCGCGACACGGAACAGAGGGCCGATAATCTGGAAAATAATCTGGAAGTGGAACCCTATTACGGCGAAAATCTACCCAACCTCCCGCGCGATCGTGTAGTGGCTAAAATAAGTCAGATCACCGAACCCCAAGAAAACTTGGATTTAGCTTTGCTGGAAGTCACGGGTTTACCAGACGATATCAGTCCTTTAACCTTTCATCAAGGCGAAATTGCCCCAAACACACCGATTTCTATCATCGGACATCCTGAATCAAAAGATTGGTCGAAGTACGAGGCGATTACCATCGGCATTCAGTCTAGTAGCGGCAATTTATTAATCGATGTGAGTCTGGCCGTGGGGGGGTCTGGTAGTCCAGTATTCGATCAGGAAATGCGGGTGATCGGATTGATGTTTAAAACGATTAACGAGTCCCAAATCGATTCTTCCGGTATCGGTTTCGCTTACCCAATCGATCGAGTTCTCCAAAAATTAGCTCAATGGCAGGTGGTTGTACCATGAAAAAATCATTTATTGTCCTTAACTTAACAATTCTTAGTCTTATTTTGGTCTCGTTCTTCCCTCCTATTCAAGCTCAAAACTGTGGGACGGGAAATACTAGATCTAGCAACTATATCCAGAGAGATAATGACAAGCGCTGTGAGGGAATAGCTCCGATCGATATTGCGAGCAGTTTTAGTCTTATTTCCCTTTCTATCGGCCGGATTCGGGAGATGACTGACTCCCTAAAGTTGGAAGTGCCTAGTCGTAATAACCGAGCGCCGAAAGTGATAGTGCGTTCTGTGCCAAAAAATTATCAACTCGATCCCCTCACCTTGCGTCCCCAAGGTTCTCGCTATCAATTTAAATGGTCTAACTATGTTATTGATCGCGAAGATATCGCCCTTGAAAGTCTGCGGGCCACGGCCTTTATCAGTGAGGGTAGATTGATCTATTTGCCGGTTATTTTTAATCAGGCAACAACCTATGATATCGTCCTTTTTGCTAATGCGCGTAGCCAGATCAAAGAATTACAAATCCTCCAGAACAACGAGGTTATCTATGAGACTTCTCGCCCTAACTGGCAACCAAAAGGAGAAATTTTCTTTACTTGGGATGGTCGTACTTCTGATGGTAAACTGGCTAAGGCGGGATTGTACGAATTGCGAGTCAAAGCTTTATTAGAACAAGATGATGCTCCTCCCAGAAATGCCCCGATTAATATAACTTTTGAACATAATCCCCAGTGGCTAAAATGAAGTCCAAGCATAATTTTAAAAGTTTCTGGCGATTTATTAGGAAAAATCTCAAGTTTTGCACAGTTTTTATAGTTACTCTAGCACTGGTTTTCCTGTCGATTTTTTGGGGAATTATCCCAGTTAAACAAAACTTTGAAGGCAATTTATTGGTAAAAAGCTTTAGTTTTACCTGTCAAGAAAACGAAAGTTTATTGCTCAAAGATGTCTATAATCTTTCCCAAATAGATCTATCGGGACTGAAAAAATTTACCCTCGCTGGCACCTTTAGCAGTCTTGCAGATCCCGAACTCAATAAACGAGAGCGACTAGAAATTGAATCAATCTGGGAAAATAGCACTTTAACAATTACCCCGACGGCGGATTTTATCCTGCAAGAACTCCGTTTACAAAAGGAAACTAGAGTTAAAAATCTCAAATACGCGCCTTTTGATAATCGTTTGGCTTTTAGTTTGCAGCCAAATTCTCAACCAGTAAATTTATCATTTAATCCTAGCGGCAACCCGATTAAAATAACTCTTTCTGGTTATAAAATTGCTAATTTACCCCAAAAAAAAGAGGATATTCCCCTCGAATTTAATCTCAGCACCACCGAATTTAAATTAGAAATACAACAAGCGATCGATGTTAATTTACAACTTTCTCAAGATCAAGAACAGCCTATTTTTTGGCGCAATATTAAAGTTAGTAATGTTAGATTTGAGCGACCGATTATCACCGGTAATAATGTGAGAGATGACTTAGTGGAATCGACAATTATTTCTGGTAATATCCGGATGGCTCAACAGGATATTAAGCTAGAAGAAAACCAATTCCTAATCGTCGAGAAACCGGGAGTAGAGATATTAAATCAGATAAAAATTATCCGAGAGGATAGTAACCAAAACCTCAAACTAAAAACCACGGGGGAAAACTTGCAGATTAGCGAAGCATCACAAGGTTTAGAAGTGAGCGTTTCCGGCAATACCAACAGCATCCAAGTGGGGTTAAATCCGCGACTACCGATCGCCCAAATTCAAGGCAGTTTTTTATCCCGTTATCTTGGCAGCGAGGCGATCGTGGCGATAATTTCCTTTTCTGCTGGTTTAATCGTTTCCTTGCTTTCGTGGTTATTCGATAATTTTGCTGCTTCTCCCTAAAAATTACCGTCCCGCTCGCTAAACTGCCAAATTGATAAGAGCCTTTGACCTTTCGCCGCCCTATTGAGCAAAACTAGGTATAAACACTTTCTTAAGAATTAACCTATGTCACAATAGATGAAGATAAACCAAATAGTGTGAAGTTGTAAACTAGGTATTACTGAATGGAACCGCTTTATCAGTACGCGTGGCTAGTTCCCGTCCTGCCTTTGGTAGGCGCTACCCTAGTCGGCGCGGGCTTAATTTCCTTTAATGAAGTCACCAATCGTCTGCGACAGGCAAATGCTGTATTGATCATTTCTACCCTCGGCGCGTCGATGGTGCTTTCTTTTGCGCTGTTGTGGAGTCAAATCAATGGACACGCTCCCTACAACCAAATGATCGATTGGGCATCGGCGGGTAACTTTCACCTGAAAATGGGTTATACGATCGATCACCTCAGCGCTTTAATGTCGGTTATCGTCACCACCGTAGCCTTTTTGGTGATGATTTATACCGATGGTTACATGGCCCACGACCCCGGTTATGTGCGTTTTTACGCCTATCTGAGCATTTTTAGCAGTTCTATGCTCGGTTTGGTCATTAGTCCCAACCTCGTCCAGATCTACGTTTTCTGGGAATTGGTGGGGATGTGTTCCTATCTGCTGGTAGGTTTCTGGTTCACTCGTCCGGCGGCTGCCGAGGCCTGTCAAAAAGCCTTCGTTACCAACCGCGTCGGCGATTTTGGCTTATTACTGGGAATGCTGGGGCTTTTCTGGGCCACTGGTAGCTTCGAGTTTGATATCATGGGTGAACGTCTAGAGGAATTAGTTTCTTCTGGAGCCATTGCCGGCAGTTTAGCGGCATTATTCGCCGTTTTAGTCTTCCTTGGACCAGTGGCCAAATCAGCCCAATTTCCCCTTCATGTCTGGCTACCGGATGCCATGGAAGGTCCGACCCCGATTTCGGCCCTGATTCACGCCGCCACGATGGTGGCCGCTGGAGTTTTCCTGATTGCTCGGATGTATCCCGTTTTTGAGCCAATTCCCACGGCGATGACGGTAATTGCTTGGACGGGGGCCTTTACTGCCTTTCTAGGGGCAAGTATCGCCCTTACCCAGAATGATATCAAAAAGGGTTTAGCCTATTCCACCATCTCCCAATTGGGTTATATGGTTATGGCTATGGGTATCGGTGCTTATAGTGCTGGATTATTCCACCTGATGACCCACGCTTATTTTAAAGCGATGTTGTTCCTCGGTTCCGGTTCGGTCATCCACGGTATGGAGGATGTGGTGGGTCATGAGCCGGTTTTAGCGCAAGATATGCGGATGATGGGCGGTTTACGCAAGTATATGCCCATTACTGCCCTAACTTTCTTGGTGGGAACTCTGGCCATCTGTGGGATTCCTCCTTTCGCTGGTTTCTGGTCGAAGGATGAAATTCTCGGTTTAGCTTTTGAGGCGAACCCGTCCTTATGGTTAATCGGTTGGGGGACTGCGGGTTTAACGGCTTTTTATATGTTCCGGATGTACTTTAACACTTTTGAAGGGGAGTTTAGAGGGACTAATAAGGAGATTAAACGCCGACTGTTAGCCAATGCGGGCGCGATTCCGGCTTTTGGACCGGGGGCGATGAATGTTAAGCAATTAGACTCGGAAGCACAGGAAGAAGACAACCACGGCCATCATGCCCATGAACCCCACGAATCGCCAATTACTATGACTTTACCTCTCATGATTTTGGCGGTTCCCTCTTTGTTAATCGGTTTGGTGGGTAAACCTTGGCAGAATTTCTTCGAGGGTTTTATTCATGTTCCTAACGAAGTGGTGGAAGAAGTTCATGCTTTTGATTGGACAGAGTTTCTGATTATGGCGGGTAATTCGGTGGGGATTGCTTTAATCGGGATTACTGTCGCTTCTTTGATGTATCTCCAGAAGAAAATTGACCCCGCAACTATTGCGGAAAAATTCCCCGCTTTGTATCGTTTTTCCCTGAACAAGTGGTACATTGATAATCTCTATGATCGGGTTTTTGTTCAGGGTTGTCGTCGTCTCGCACGGCAAATTATGGAGGTGGATTATCGTGTTATCGATGGGGCAGTGAATTTAACCGGTTTAGCTACTCTTGTCAGTGGTGAAGGTCTTAAATACCTTGAAAATGGTCGCGCCCAATTCTACGCTTTAATTGTCTTTGCCGCAGTTTTGGGCTTAGTAATTGTCTATAGTCTGGTGTAAATTATAATCCGTTTACTAAAGATTTTTGGGGGCGCAAAGCCCCTTTTTTCGGCTTTAAATACCCCTTTTTAAGGGCAATTTAAGGGTAGCAAACTCTTATAGTCATATTTTGGGAAAGCGATCGCTTTTGATATATAGTCATTTCAATTAAGATTGAGAATATCAATCCCAGAGTTCCTAAGGATTTTGTCGGTCTAGACTGTATCAGACTTATCTGAAATGACTATACTCTTGAAAAATAGATGATAATTGAAATCGTTTTTGCTCCCTTTGACTTAAATAGGGTCTGCTGAAAAAGTTTGTTGGTGGGGGCAGGGTGTGGGGTGTGGGGTGTGGGGTGTAGGGTTTTACCGATTTTGAGGTAGTCAGTTACCTAATTTTCAGGGAAAAAGTACCTGAATTTTACCCCTGATCCC
>NZ_JADBUN010000226.1:0-9505 GCF_020245625.1 Microcystis sp. M049S2
GCGTTAAAAATTATCAGATGCCCCCCTTATTATAAAGGGGGATCGGCACCCCCCTTATCAAGGGGGGCAGGGGGGATCAAACGACCTGTTGAGTAAAAACAAAAATCAGGTCTTGACTTGCGTTAGAATCAATACTTAAGAAAAAGCTAAAGGCTAGAAAACCAAACAGGGCATCTAACCTTTAGCTATTCTTGTTCAACGTCACAGTTATCAATGTGTACGAGACATTGGTAACTGTTATTTTTGTCTCTTCAAGCGGGAAACCAATCCTAAACCACCCACTGCCAGAAGTCCGAGGATAGTACCCGGTTCGGGAACTTTGGTTTGATGAACCGACTGTCTGAAATCGGACATCGCTGCCTGACCTAATCCACCTACAAGAGCGATATCTTTGGAATTAGTTAATATTTTTTGCGGTGGGATTACGGGCTTTTGATCTTTGGGCATAACAACTGGAGGTGTCATACTTGAGTCGATTTCAGTATTCAAAGTAATGAAAATACTGGGATCGGAGGGGGAGGTCACCGTATCGAGAATGACGAGTTTACCGCCATCCCGAGCGTCAGCAGCGACTAGCTCTTGGTCTACCGAAGTGATCCATCCAGAAAGTGCTTCAACGTCGTATTTAAAGTCGGTATCAACGCTTTGGCCTGGTCCTACACTCCATAAGGCAGATTGGAAATCAATAAAATATTCTCCATGCGATGGATTAGTCACTGTAGCCGCTATATCCGCCAAGGTAGGAGTGGTCGCACCGTTAGAGATAGAACTAAAATCTCTGAAATTGAAATATCGCTTGGTGTTGCAAATAATTTCATCACCACTAAAAAGGTTTGTGAAGGAGACTGTTTGGTTGCACCCGAAATTAGCGGCGTTAACAGGAGTAGACACGATACCCACACCGGCGAGAACCCCGATCGCTAGAGAGCCAGAAGCAAAGGTTTTGGTTAATTTGTTGGTTGTCATCATAACTGAATTATCCAGTATTAATTGTGTGTACTGTAGCCCTCAAAAGAAGTTAGGCAAGCGTTAAGCCCGCTGATAACTTTTTATTTGACTTGACAGAACTATAGCGAAACTTTTCAAAAAAAAACAAGTGTTTTAGAAAACTTTTTTCAGCAATATTTATCTATTTTTTTGTCCAATTTGTAGCAGTTTTTTCTTGAAAATAACTGCCCAAAAATTGACAAATATACCCAAGATTTTTAGTGAAAGTTGGACAAATAAACAGGCTCTACTTCAAAAAAAATCTCTCAAATTGTTACAAAACTTAATCAAGATAGGTACAATGTATAAAACTTAACAGTTTTGATCGTTAAAACTGGAATTGTATAAGAATTAAGGGACTTGCGCTTTGATAATGTACCTTTTGGGCGAACGCAGTTCGCCCCTACATTGTGGACAAAATCCGTTACTATAGCTCAGGTTTGCTGATCACCCTAAGTAGGGGGAGAGCCTTCGAGGGACCCCGCACGATAGCCTTGATAAGGGGGGTGTCTGATAATTTTTAACGCCTACCTACTCATCTCTATCTAAAGGGGGATGATTAATTTTCCTAACTCATGCAAAATCACCACTGGAAGGTGATACCAATATAAAAGTGGACAACCGACTGTCTAAAGTTGGACAATTCTCTCTCGATAAATTTCTTTAATTAAAACCGAGTTATATACTATGAATAACCTCATCACTATTCGAGAAGCCTCGGATTTACTCGGAGTTAGCATTAAAACCCTCCGGCGCTGGGAACAACAGGGGAAAATTGCCTCAATTCGTACCCTCGGCGGTCATCGCCGATTTCGACGGGGAGATATCTTACAATCTGTACAAGAAACTGGATTTATTGTGGGCTATGCTCGTGTTAATCGACCTGAACAAAAACCACAATTAGACGAGCAGATAAAAGCGTTAGAAGACTTTTGTAGTCAGCAGGGTCAACCCTTTGAAATTCTCACCGATATCGGCAACGGAGTCAGTCACAATCGCCCTAATCTTATGCGTCTAGTAGAGATGATGTGTAACGGTGGGTTGGAATGTCTAGTTTTAACCCATCCAGAAAGTGTTGGCCGCTTTTGTCATGATTTTATTTTGGGTTTGTGCAGTTTCTTGAAAATCCAAGTCATTCTCCTCAATCAACCCCAGAAATCCATTGCAGCTGAGGATTTAGTGGACGATCTGCAAGCCCTCGTCACCATCTGTTACAATCGTCTCTACCCGCTACATAACCCGGATCATCGGCAATTGGTGGAATACCTAGGGGCGCTTAAGAATCTCCCCCCGGCTTAAAATTGTCCTTGGCGTGGGTTTCTCCTCCCTCTTTTTAGTTGTCTGATGCCGCCTCTACTGTTCCCCGAACAAGGGCCAAGAATAGTAATATTTTAGCTGACGGCTAACGGCTATAATAACTCTACATTGACGGCAAATGAAACTAGAAACCACGGCGATTAAACGGATTCTCGATGCTAACCTTGACCGCGCCAGAGAAGGACTGCGAATTATCGAAGAATGGTGTCGTTTTGGCTTAGATAATCCCGATTTAGCCCAAGAATGTAAAGAAATGCGCCATCAATTAGCTAGTTGGCACTCGATCGATCTTAAACTACATCGGGACACAGCCGGCGATATCGGCACAAATTTAAGTCATCCCAGGGAAGAAATCCGGGAGACTGTCGAGGGACTGCTGCAAGCAAATCTCGCTCGCGTACAGGAGGCTTTTAGGGTTTTAGAAGAATACGGTAAACTATATGATCTGGAGCTAGGGATAGCCTGTAAACAGCTGCGCTATCGGGTTTATCAGCTAGAGAGTAAACTGTTAATCTCGCCACCTCTGGAAAAACTGAAAGCATCTCCCCTCTATCTAGTCACTTCTCCCGCCGAAAATCTGTTAGAAATCGTTGAATTAGCCCTAAAAGGAAGTTTAAAATTGGTGCAGTACCGCCATAAAACCGCCGCTGATACCATTCGTTTAGAAGAAGCCGCTAAACTGTGTGAGTTATGCCACCGTTATGATGCTTTATTTATTATGAACGATCGCGTTGATATTGCTAAGGCCATTCATGCCGATGGTGTTCATCTCGGCCAACAGGATCTACCGATTTCCCTAGCGCGGCAATTTCTCGGCCCGACGGCAATTATCGGCCGGTCCACCACTAATCCCCAAGAGATGGCCAAAGCAATCCAAGAAAAGGCCGATTATGTGGGAGTCGGTCCAGTTTATGCCACCCCCACCAAAGCGGGAAAAACCCCCGCAGGATTGGAATACGTCCGTTATGCGCGGGAAAATTGCCCTTTACCCTGGTTTGCGATCGGTGGTATTGATAGTAATAACATTAAAGAGGTTTTAGAGGCAGGAGCGCAACAGGTAGCTGTAGTCCGGGCCATCATGGAAGCGCAGCACCCCGATGTGGTGACACAACAATTATTAGACCAATTAAAGTAGGGTGTGGGGTGTAGGGAGATAGGGTGTGGGGTGTGGGGTGTGGGGTGTGGGGTGTGGGGTGTGGGGTGTGGGGTGTAGGGTGTGGGGTGTGGGGTGTGGGGTGTGGGGAGAATAAAGCTGCCTTTTGCCTTTTGCCTTTTGCCTTTTGCCTTTTGCCTTTTGCCTTTTGCCTCCTGTCTCCTAAATACTCCGATTAATTCATTTGTTCGTATCCAAATCCATGTCAGAAATAACCTTGCAAATCAACGGCAAAACTCAAACCTGTTTACCCGCAACTAAACTACCGCAAATGTTAGAAAATTTGGGCATGAATCCTCGGTTAGTTGCAGTGGAATATAACGGGGAAATCCTCCATCGTCAGTATTGGGAAAACACGGAAATCAAGGAGGGGGATAAATTAGAAATTGTTACTATTGTCGGGGGGGGGATAAAATAATCAACAATCGACACTTGAGGGAAAAAACTTGTTAGTTATCGGTTTAATGAGTGGCACATCGGTGGATGGCATCGATACCGCTTTAGTGGAGATTAGCGGTACAGTGGAATCTCCACAGGTGCAGTTATTAGCAGGGGAAACCTATCCCTATTCCCCCCGATTACGCGAGACAATTTTACAAGTTTGTGGGGGAGAAAAGCTATCTATTGAAGCTTTAGCCAGCTTAGATGATGACATCGCCGCAGAATTCGCCCAAGCCGCCTTAAATATCCAAAAAGAAGCCCCAAAAGCCCAATTAATCGGCAGTCACGGTCAAACCGTTTTTCATCGACCCCCCGCAAACGATCGCCTCGGTTACACGGTACAATTAGGACGGGGAGCAGCGATCGCAAAAATCACCAGTATTCCCACCATTAGTAATTTTCGCGCTGCCGATATCGCGCAAGCTGGTCACGGTGCGCCCCTAGTGCCGAAAATTGACGCTTATTTGCTTTCTCACCCCACCAAAGCCCGCTGCGTCCAAAATATCGGTGGTATTGCCAATTTAACCTATTTACCCCCCCGACAAAGGGAAAATTGGCAGCAAAAAATTTTCGGTTGGGATACCGGCCCCGGCAACGTCCTCATCGATTTGGCCGTACAATTTTTGAGCCAAGGCCAACAAACCTACGACCATAACGGTCAATGGTCGGCCCAGGGTCAACCCTGCTCCGAATTAGTTCATAAATGGCTACAGGAGCCTTATTTTCAACAATATCCCCCTAAATCCACCGGCAGAGAGTTATTTAGTCCCGCCTATCTAGCCCAATTGCACCGGGATGCCCAAGCTTATTCCCTCAGTGATGCCGACTGGTTGGCTAGTTTAACCGATTTAACCGCCATTTCGATCGCCCACAGCTATCAAACCTTTTTGCCAGAAATGCCTGCGGAAGTGCTGCTCTGCGGTGGTGGCGCTCGTAATGCCTACCTGCGGCAACGACTTCTAGCACATTTGGGGTCAAATGTCAAGCTTTTGACCACCGATGAGGTAGGATTAAATAGCGATTTTAAAGAAGCGATCGCTTTTGCCCTTTTGGCCTATTGGCGCTGGCACGATTTCCCCGGTAATTTACCGAAAGTCACGGGAGCAAAAGAGGCGGTTTTATTAGGAGAAATTTATCTATGAGCAGCATATATGAAATATTTTCAACAATTCAACGCCAAAGGGTCAGCGATGGGCAAATAGTGCCAATTTTAAGCGATTGTGCCGACTATAAACGTCTTTTAATTCTTGTTTGGCCGCAATTGGGAGATTTTGACAGTCTCGAATATGCTTGGTGGTTAGAAAAAGAGGCGGCCCTTTGGCAAAATGCCGGGATTACCATTCGTGCCATCGGTATCGGCAATCGCAATTCAGGTTTAAAATTCGCTGAATATACGAAATTTCGGCAAGATTGGCTTTTTGTTGACCCCAAAGCTGAATTACACGATTTATTACGACTTTATCGCGGTTTATCGTTAAAATTACCGAGATTTTCTCCCGGACAAAATTCCTGGTTAAATCTAATTTTGATGTGTGCGGGTGTGGGTAGTCCGGGGACTCTGGCCGAAGTGCTGCGGGGTTATCTTGGCGATCGCAAAGCCCCCCAATTAATTGCCGAGGAGGAAACAATACAAGCGCGGCCTTTACCAGCTTTCCGGGGTTCCCTATTCAATCTTGCCGGGGGTCAAGGTTTTCAGCGACCTTTTGAATTAGCCACCCTGAGACTCCGTAATATGACTCAAGTTTTGGGCAATTGGTCAACCTATGTCCCCGATAGTAGTTATCTCACCCAACGGGGAGGGACTTTTTTGTTTGATAGTCAAGGAAATTTACTCTATGAGCATCGAGATGGAGGTATCTTGGGCTTTGCTGAGAATATGAGTTATCCTCTCGCTTTTTTGCGGGATTAAGCTTTTTTCTTCTCTATATAGAGAGTTTCGATTAAATAATACCAGTCCAAAATTTTAATCCTTTCCTGTTTCTCACCGATTTCAGGGAATAATAATCACAATAACCCTTTTGTAGGGCTTTTTGTTTCCCCATCGGGAATTATCATCTTACCTTGGCAGACTAGAACTGATGCACCACCCACAGAAACTTCCGTAATTTTACGGTTGTTTTTCTGAAACTTTAATTGTAAACTGCTGGGTCTGCCCATTTCCACTCCTTGGATTATCGTCCATTGATTCATCCCTTCCCTAGAAGATTCTAAGGCCCCTAGGTAGCCCGCTAAAGCGGCCACAGCCGAACCGGTGGCGGGATCTTCCATAACTCCTAAACCGGGGGCAAACATTCGGCCATAGAGACGAGATTGGGGTGATTCTGGGTCAAAACAGCAGACAAAAAGGGAATTAGCGGGGGATTGGCCTAATAATGATGACCAGAGAGTTAGATTTAGTTTTATTTTCCCTAAAATATCTCGATTTTTGACGGGGATGAATAAAAAAGGAAGACCACAGGAAAAAGACCGGGGGGGATAACCGGGTAAGAAATCGGCAACGCTTAGGGACAGAATCGCCGCTAAATCATCGAAAGCATAAGTATCCGTCACTAATTCTGGCAATTGTGCCACTTTTAACTCACTATAGACCGGTTTTTCCCCCTCCATGATAATTTTCACCGGTACTAAACCGACTCCTTCCTCCAGATAAATCGTGGTTTCTTGGTAGGGGGGAATAGCGCCGATTAGGGCTAAAATATAGGCTGTGCCGACGGTAGGATGGCCCGCAAAGGGTAACTCGGTACTGGGGGTGAAAATCCGGACTTTTTTAGTGCCTTGGGGCGTTTCTGGCGGAAAAACGAAGACTGTCTCCGAGAAGTTAAATTCGGCGGCGATTTTTTGCATCTGGGTGCGGGTTAATCCAGACGCTTCCGGAAAAACCGCCAGGGGATTACCACCAAAAATGCGATCGCTAAAAACATCGGCGGTATAGTAGGAATAGGTAGGCACGCGGGGGATAGGGCAACATTTATCGGAGAATTTTTTGATCTTACACCTATCTTCACCTCTGACCGACCCCCGGTTGTCTGTCTAGGGATAGATACTCCTTGTCAGTCCTGTTAGTCTCTGTTGACTAAGAAATAATGAAAATACAGAGTTTTTCGTGAAGATAAGGCATATCTTGAATCGTCTCGGAGTCTCCTATGGGAGAAACCACAAAGACACAAAGGACACAAAGATTGATCGCTCCTATATAAGTTAAACTCATAACACAAAGAATAAGAGAGCCTAACTGCTATAGACTCTACTACTTATCTGCTTCTAATCTGGCTAATAAACTGACTAACTTATCTCTGACGGAATTGTGGGTGTATTCGTCTTCAGGGTGGGGTTTTTGATGGGGTTTTTGAAAATAGGGACGTTCCCCGTATAATTGTCCCCATTTCACATCGACTCGGTGTACTAATTCATAGAGTAATTCTTGATTGTCTAAAATTTCTTCTAGGATTAACTCTAAAGCTTGAACGGGATTATCTAAATTTTGACTGACTTTTGTTAATTCTTCATCGACGATAAGCTGTAAAATTATCTGCAAAGCTCCCGAAGAATCCCCTAAATTAGCGGCAATAAATTGTTTAATCTCTGTGGTAACTTGCACTAATTTGGGGACAGGAGATTCCCCTTTGAGGAAATCCGCCCCCTCTTGAGCGATAAAATCTGCTAGGGTAAACTCGCGCCTTTCGATGATATCTTGGGAAAAATCTGGTTCTTCAGGGGTCATAAATTAAAAAGATTAGCGATAATAGACTCTAGGACTTATTGTGACATTTTTAGGAATATCTATGGGCATCGATCGCAGAGAGTTTCAGCACCGTCGTCAGCAAGTAATGGAAAAAATCGGCAATGGAACCGCAATTTTTCGCAGTGCGCCCATGGTGGTCATGCACAATGACGTAGAATACACCTATCGTCAGGATAGTGACTTTTTTTACCTGACAGGATTTAATGAACCGGAGGCGGTGGCGGTTTTAGCACCCCATCACCCCGAACATCAGTTTATCCTGTTCGTGCAGCCAAAAGACCCAGAAAAAGAAACCTGGACCGGCTATCTCCACGGTGTGGAAGGAGCAAAGGAGATTTTTGGGGCTGATGAGGCCTATTCTATCCAAGAATTGGACGAAAAATTACCCCAATATCTCGAAAAAGCCGACCGAATTTATTATCATCTCGGCCGGGACAAAACTTTTAATACAAATGTTCTCAGGCACTGGCAAAAATTAATCGCCACTTTTCCCCGTCGCGGCACCGGACCGACTGCTTTAGAAGATACTAATTTTATTCTCCATCCTTTGCGCTTACTGAAAACCGAGGCCGAATTGGACAATATTCGCAAAGCAACTGCTATTTCAGCCCAGGCACATAATCGGGCCAGAGAATTTACCAAAGTTGGTCACTACGAGTATCAAATTCAAGCGGAAATCGAGCATACTTTTCGCCTAGAAGGGGGTATGGGTCCAGCTTATCCTTCTATTGTTGCTAGTGGTGCTAATGCCTGTATTCTGCACTATATCAACAATAATCGCCAAGTACAAGAAAATGAGCTTTTGTTAATTGATGCCGGTTGTGCCTACAATTACTATAACGGTGATATTACCCGCACTTTTCCCGTTAATGGTAAATTTACCCCCGAACAAAAAATTATCTATGAAATTGTTCTGGAAGCTCAATTAAAGGCGATTGAAGTGGTAAAAACCGGTAATCCTTATAATCTTTTTCATGACACGGCCGTGAGGACAATTGTGGAGGGATTAGTGGATTTAGGGCTATTGGTCGGCGATATTGATGAGATAATTAAAGAGGAAAAATATAAGCCTTTTTATATGCACAGAACTGGTCATTGGTTAGGATTAGATGTCCATGATGCAGGAGGTTATAAAGTTAACGAAGAAACTTGGCAGACTTTGCAGCCTGGTCATGTTTTAACCGTGGAACCGGGTATTTATATCGCCCCCGATATTAAACCTGCTGAAGGACAGCCGGAAGTGCCAGAAAAATGGCGAGGTATCGGTATCCGTATCGAAGATGATGTGTTAGTTACTGCCACAGGAAATGAGGTTTTAACTGCAACGGTTCCCAAAAAAGTTGAGGATATCGAATCTTAAGTAAAAAGCTAGGTGTTAAAAATTGTCAGTTCCCCCCTAACCCCCTTATTGAGGGGGGATTAAAGGCAATATCTATCCTCAAAAAGGAAATTAAATTAAGTTTTTTTTAGAGATTATTATGGTTGCTACCCAACAAAAATTATATACCTTTGCAGAATATTTAAATTATCGTGACTCCACAGATAATAAATACGAATTATTTAACGGAGAATTAATTTTTATGCCTCCCGCTAGTGGCTTTCATGCTTTGATACTTAGATATATATTTAAGGTGTTAGAAAGGGAAATAGAGAGGCTACAATTAGACTGGCAAGTTATGCCCGCTACGGTGGGAATTCGCACCGATAAAGCTAAATCGAGAATCCCAGACTTAATGATTTTAACTGCCGAACAATGTCAAGAGATTAGAAATATGACCACAGCAGTGATTGAATTTCCTCCCCTCTTAGTTGTAGAAATTGTTAGCCCCGGTAATGCCGATGATGACTACCGTTATAAGCGTTCA
>NZ_JADBUN010000227.1:0-9778 GCF_020245625.1 Microcystis sp. M049S2
CGAAAACAAAAAAGGGTCTGAAATCGACGAAGGTCAAGCGATAATTGAAGATTGCTCTCTCCAAAATAAAGTTTTTACTGGCGATGCTTTACATTGTCAGAAAAAAACAATCAGCTTAATAGCCAAGAGTAAAAATGATTATGTTATCACCGTTAAAGGAAATCAGAAAAATCTTTATAAGCGAATACAAGACCTGAGTAATTCCTCAAAGCCAGAAAGTTGCTTTCTCGAACAAGATAATAGTCATGGACGAAAAATATCAAGAAAAATAGAAGTTTTTAAAGTGAGGAAAAATGAAAGACAAGGGTTTGAAAATCTGCGAAGAATTGTTAAAGTAGAAAGAAGGGGTAGTCGCGGGGATAAAACTTATGAAGAAACGGCTTACTATATCAGTAGCCTAACCGAATCCGCCCAAGTATTTGCTGAAATTATTCGAGGACATTGGAAAATAGAAAATCAGTTACATTGGGTAAAAGATGTAATTTTTGAGGAAGATAAAAGCGAGATCAGTGATTTTCAAGCGGCCAGCAATTGGTCAATTCTCACAACCATAGGATTGAATCTTTTCAGAGGTTTGGGTTTTCTCTCAATAACAGAGGGACAGAGGTGGTTAGCTGAACGTTGGGAAAAACTGATAGTTTTATCGACGTAAGAAGCAGAAAAATTAGCTAAATTAACAGGATGTACTCTCAGAAAATTTGAAGAGAGATAGGCTTTTAGTAGCTTGGGAACAAGCTTTATCAATTTATTCATAATAAATTTGGCAGAGGATTAAAGATTAGTTATTGTGACTAACTCTTTTGGTTAGAAAAAGATAAACTTGAGAATCTTCGAGCAAATTTATTGACTCAAAATCAGCTATACTTAATTTAAATGAATCAACCCTACCTTGATAAGGGGGGTGGCGATCCCCCTGCTCCCTGCTACCTGCCACTTGCTCCCAACTCTTGACCATCTCCAATCAGGATAAACGCCGCCCAAAAGAAAGGATGAAGGTCAATATGGGCGAGTTTTGCTTGACGGAGGGCTTCCGCTTTGGTCATGCCCTGTTGTAAATTAGTATAAAATTGATTTAAAATCGCCGCCGTGGGCAATTCTGGGCTGTTTTGTTGGGAATATTGCACAAAATCGGTGGCATTCCAAAGACTGGCGAGGGTAGTTTTCGCCCCCGCTCTTTCCCAAACATAGGCCAAACCCGCCAAACCGACTCCATCCACTTCCCGCGCCGTTTCACAAGCACCAATAGTAATCAGTTCGGTGTTTTGCAGTCCCAGTTTCACGGCATCTTTGAGTTCATACTGTTGACTGTTGGCAAACAGCAGGGTATTCGGTTTCATGCCTAGGCTAGGACACCCCTCTGGACGGAAACAACCATGAGTGCCTAAGTGCAGAATAGGAAACCGAGGCGATTGACTTAAAAAGGCGTCGAGGGTGGCTTGTTGGTGTTTGTAGATTTGGCTGTTGGCATAGGTTTTTTGCAGAAAGTTGGCTTGAGCTTCTGTGCCGATTAATTCGACTTGGGTAGGACGGGGATTAGCAAAGACGAGGACACTAGGATTATTGACTTTCGGCGTGGGTTGGGGCTGCACTTTACTCAGACGGGTGAGGTAGTGAATGGGATATTTTTGCAGGAGATACTGTTGAGTTTGGTTGTCGTAGAGGGTTTCAAAGGGGATTCTTTGCAAAGCACCCGTGGCAATGATGGCCAGGGTTTGATTCGGGGCAATTTGGGCTTCAATGGGACGAATCAGCAGGTCATAGAGTTGGGAACTGAGGGCGCGATCGACGATTTCTAGGTCGCTTTCCAGTTGGCTGGCGTAGCGTTGCAAAAGCTGATTAAGATCTTTAGGGACGGGAACTTGCTGAACCTTAAGGGTGGTACGAGTAAGGATAAAGAGGGCAACGGTATGTTCAACGTTATCTATCCCTGTGAGTAGGACGGGTTGGAGGAGGGTGGTATTAGCAGGTAGATTGGCTTGCAGTTGGGCGAGGTCGGTGGGGGTAATTTCCAGTAAATCGGCTAATTCGGGGTATTTTTCCACGAGAGTTTCCGCCTGTTCGTTGAGGGCGGCTTCTTGTTGCCGGACTTGTTGGGAGAGGGTGTCGCTGAAGTTGGTTTGTAATTCTTGGCGCAGGGCTTCCAGTTGCCGTGCCTGTGCTTTCCACTCCTGATAAGCTTGATTGGCGACAGGATTTTTGACTTGTCCTTCTGTTCCTGCAAGGCGATCGTAATCCACGAGGTCAAAAGTGGTGCTGAGATTTGCCCATTCAAAAGCTTTTTGAGGGGAATTCTGGCGAATGAGGAGATCTACTAGGGCAATGCTTGTCCCTTGCTCACTTTCTAGGAAGGTTGCCCGCAAGGAACGGCTAACCCCCCGCCGTAGATCCAGAATCAGATTAGCGGATTGTTCCCAAGAGTTAATCGCCGATTCTAGTTTTCCTTGATCTCGATAGATAAGACCGATACCAGTGAGAGTAACGGCTTCCCCAGAGCGATTGCCCACCGCCCGTGATAAGGGTAAAGCCTGTTGGTAGTAGTCTAAAGCCTTCTGTTGCTCCCCTAAAGCATAATAGACAAAACCAATATTATTGAGAGTAGCGGCTTCCCCAGAGCGATCCCCTACCGCCAGCCATAAGGGTAAAGCCTGTTGGTAGTAGTCTAATGCCTTTTGTTTCTCCCCTAAATCATCATAGACAGCCCCGATATTATTGAGGGTACTGGCTTCCCCCTCCCGATCGCCCACCGCCCGCGATAGAGATAAAGCCTGTTGGTAATAGTCTAATGCCTTCTGTTTTTCCCCTAAATCATCATAGACAAGACCAATATTATTGAGAGTAGCGGCTTCCCCCGAGCGGGCGCTTTGCGTGCCTTCGGCAGCGCCCACCGCCCGCCATAAGGATAAAGCCTGTTGGTAATAGTCTAATGCCTTCTGTTTCTCCCCTAAAGCATCATAGACACCACCAATACCAGTGAGAATAATGGCTTCCACTGCGCGATCGCCCACCGCCCGTGATAAGGGTAAAGCCTGTTGGTAGTAGTCTAATGCCTTCTGTTTCTCCCCTAAAGCAGAATAGACACGACCAATATTATTGAGAGTAGTGGCTTCCCCTGCGCGATCTCCCACCGCCCGCCATAAGGGTAAAGCCTGTTGGTAATAGTCTAATGCCTTCTGTTTCTCCCCTAAAGCAGAATAGATACGCCCTAAACCGGTGAGGACTAATGCTTGCTCTGATTTGCTGTCGAGTTGCTCATAAAGCTTTAATGCTTGTTGTAACTTTCCTAATGCCCCCTGATAGCCTTCTAATGTTCCCGACTGGAACAATTCAAGACTTTCTTGATAAAGTCGATCTGCTTCTTGACGTAAATCCGTCTGCACCAATAGGGGGGAAGCTATAACCGTCAAATGCGGCGCTGTTACGACTAGCCCTAGACTGAGTAAGATCCCTAAACCTGTCTTCATTGCTTCCCCTCGCCAGACTCAAATGATTCTTTATATTATCTCAATAATGCCAGTATCAGGATTTTGAGGATTGGAAGATTTTCAGGATAGATATAATATTCTTTATGATCCTTTAATTATAGACTCTTCACAAGTCACCTAATCCTGTTAATCCCTTAATCCTAAAAATCCTGATCTCAGGATGGGGTTGAGGGTGGGTGTCCTATTCCCTGCATCCTTTAATTATAGACTCTTCACAAGTCACCTAATCCTGTTAATCCCTTAATCCTCAATGCCAGTATCAGGATTTTGAGGATTTGAGGATTTTCAGGATAGATATAATGTTCTTTATGATCCTTTAATTATCTACTCCTTGCCAATAACCTAATCCTGTTAATCCCTTAATTCTCAATCCCAGTATCAGGATTTTGAGGATTTGAGGATTTTCAGGATAGATATAATGTTCTTTATGATCCTTTAATTATGTACTCCTTGCCAATAACTTAATCTTGTTAATCCCTTAATCCTCTAAATCCTGATACTGATATTTGTTATCTATTATTAAATATCTTTTTGTATTCTAAACTCGTTGCGCCAAAGTTAATTAATAGACCAACAGGAAAATTATAAGCAACGACGTAATTTTTTGCTTGTGCAAGATGGACATTTTCTAGGCGAATTACTGCTTTTAATTCGACAATGACTTTTCCTTCTACGGTAAAATCAGCGCGTCTTGTTCCGACTTGTATTCCTTCATAAAAGATAAGTTGTTCTTTTTCTCTTTCAAAGGTTAATCCTGTTTTTCCTAATTCAATATCGAGACATCTTTGATAGATGACTTCTTGAAACCCATTTCCCAGTGTTCGATGGATTTTCATACAACAACCAATAATTTTATAGGTGATTTCGTCTAATTCCATAATGCCAGTATCAGGATTTTGAGGATTGGAGGATTTTCAGGATAGGGTTGGGGGTGGGTGTCCTATTCCCTGCATCCTTTAATTATAGACTCTTCACAAGTCACCTAATCCTGTTAATCCCTTAATCCTCTAAATCCTGAGATCAGGATTTAGGGGATTGGAGGATTTTCAGGATAGATATAATATTCTTTATGATCCTTTAATTATAGACTCTTCACAAGTCACCTAATCCTGTTAATCCTTTAATCCTCAATGCCAGTATCAGGATTTTGAGGATTGGAGGATTTTCAGGATGGATATTATAGTCTTTTTATCCTTTAATTATAGAATCTTCACAAGTCACCTAATCCTGTTAATCCTTTAATCCTAAATGCCAGTATCAGGATTTTGAGGATTGGAGGATTTTCAGGATAGATATAATATTCTTTATGATCCTTTAATTATAGACTCTTCACAAGTCACCTAATCCTGTTAATCCCTTAATCCTAAACATCCTGATACTGATTTTTATTGACATAATTTTGGTGATTAATTTGCCCGACAACGCACCACCCCCGCCGCTTTTAACTCGCCATTAGCAAATTCTAACTGTTTCAACACATAACCATAAGCCCCTTGCTGAGTTAAATCTCTTTGCATCTGTGGAGGCAAATCTGATAAGTTAATCTCTACCTGCTTACGCTTTTGCTTTTCCACCAAACTCAAATGCTCAAAACGGCGCGGTACAGCATAAACCGAACCACATCGCTTGTCCTCTCCCTGAATCACAATTGTCGGGTTTTCGGCAATACTGATGATGGTTTCTCCCTCTAAGGTTAATTGTGTCACTTGGGCAATGGGTAGATTAAACTCCTTACCCCCTTGCTTAAAAGAAATCCGACGCTGAGGGCGATCGAACCGAGTTAACGTCACCCCCTTATAATCTCTGCCATTGTGTAACGTAATATTTGCTAATCGTGGTAAAGCCGCTTCGAGGGTGGGTGCTTGAGCGATACTAGAAACAGTCAAAAATCCCAAAAAAACTAAAGCTATACCGGATAAAATTTCTAAACGTCTGACCATAACTCGCCCTACAATGATCATCTATAATAACTTTAATTTTAGCGTTCTTTTTTAGCGTTAGTAGCCCCCTGTGACGACTCCTTCTCCCCCGACGATTCTCCTCAATCTTGCCAGTGCCGCCGGTCTCATTGGTGCGGGATTGTACTATACAGGTTGGGTCTATCGTTGGGCATACTTTGCCTATTACCAACTCGGTATCACCAGCCTCGATTTTCCGGTTGAATCCTTCTTATTACTCCCTCTTCAAGTCTTCTTTGGTACGCCTCAAAGTATTGCTAACACCCTGATTATTGCCCTTCTGATTCCTATACTTTTTCAGCTTTCCACCCTTTGTCTTGCTTTCCTTCACTGGCAATATCAACAGTGGCTCACTAGACTGAAAAATTGGCAACTGAAAAGACAAAACCAACGCAATCGCCGAAAAATACCCTATGCTCCTCGTCCCCGCTTTCAGCGTCAGTTAACCCTTCCTCTCGCTTCGGAACTGATTCTCCTGAGTTGGATTCTCTTACTCATCTTCCATCTTGCCCGGGATCAAGGTTTAAAGGATGCCCGTCGAGATGCGGTGAATCCCACTTCTACTCTCCCCGTTGTCACCCTGATTAGTGCCAAGGAACTGCTCATTTTAGGTAAAGAAGCAGGGGATCTTGACCCCAATCAGCCCCTTTTTGAAGCCCTAACGCCCGAAGATCAGCAGAGTCTCATTGGTGATCCTAATTTAGCCCGCATTATTCAACAGCGCAACCTAACCGATACGGAGCAAGATCGCGTCTGGCGATTATTACTGGAAAGAGGGGGATGGCTGTACCTTTTTCGTGCTTTACCCCAAGATGCCCCCAAAACTGAACATCCCGTCCTGCTAGGTGTCGCTAAATCTAGCGCCGGTCGGCAGTTGCTTATTTTAAGCCCTGAACCCGTTAAATCCACTAAATAGTATAGAACAGTCTCAAGTTATCTACTGGTGGCGATTTCCACTTCGGGTAAGATTTCTAAAGATAAACGGGTTCTGACAGTGCCAGAAAGACGTTTAAGCAGTTGTGGGCGTAAATCGCGCAGAATATAGATTAATTCGTCTCCCGTGCGCCATTCTTCCCCTTCTGTTACTACCTGTAGGGAATTATCGCGACGCAATAGTAGGGGCAGCAGTTCACCATTTTCGATTAATTTAGTTAATCTGGTCTGTTGTTCGCTCAAATCATCGGCCTTAAAGATAGTTTTACCCAATTTAATCTGATTATCGTCTAAATACTGATTCCATTCCTTGACCGAAAAACTAGGCAGAAAAACCTGATTAACCTTATTTTTATCTGGGTTAGGGGTTCCCGCAAAGGCAGCCAACAACCGGGGAGGATGAAATTCCTCCCCGGCTCTTTGGGCTAAAACCAGATTAACCTCGCTATTATTAGTCAAAACCAGAAAAGTCCCCATGGATTCGATGCCCGCTTCTTGTAGTATTTTTGTATCAAGTCCGCTACTCTGCAGCACCGTCAAACCCTCTTCTTTTGCTTGCTGACAGGCTGCGGCATCCGTATCGATTAAAACCACGTTTTCCCCTTGTTCTTGGAATAAACAACCGATTAAGCGACCTAGGGGATTACAACCGACGATTACTGCCCCTGTTGCCGCAGAAGAAGTGATTTTTAGCCCTTTTGCCACCCACCGCGCCGTTAATCCCTGAATAAAAACGGTCATTAAAATTGTTAAAAAGACTAAAGCTTTGATCGCTTCACCGCCATTAATACCGGCACGGGTGAGTAAAATGGCAAATAAAGAAGCTACGGAGGCGGAAACGATTCCCCTAGGGGCAACCCAAGCGATAAATAACTTATGTCGCCAATTTAGATCACTTTTTAGGGTACACAGAGCCACACTCAGGGGACGCACCACCAGCATCAAGACTAACACCGTCAGGACGCTGCCCCAACCCAAAGCGATGACACTGGCGATCGAAAGATCCGCCGCTAGTAAAATAAACAGTACCGACACGCAAAGAGTGGTTAATTGACCCTTAAAACGCCTTAATAACCGCTCATCGGGAACAGCCGCCGCTTTTAGGACAATTCCCGCCATTACCACCGCCATTAACCCCGATTCACTGCGACTAAATTGTGATAAACCAAATAACCCCCAGACTCCCGCTAAAACCACGAGATTCTTTAACTCAAAAGTCAGAAAATTGCAAGTTTTTATAATAAAACTTAACAATCCTCCTCCAGCAATGCCGATCGCCGCCCCGATGCCTAAACGCAGGGTTAAACCGGTGATAATTTCCATGGGGCGGGAATGACTATCAATAATCGTATTTAGCACCACTACGGCTAAAATTGCGCCCACAGGGTCGATTAATACCCCTTCCCCTTCCAAAAGCGTCGCCACCCGCCGATCTACAGCTACTTGCTTCAGCAAAGGCCCGATCACTGTCGGACCGGTTACTACCACTAAAGAAGCGTAAAGAAAAGCGATCGGCCAGGGAAATTCCCCCAACCAGTGGGCCGCCATACCGCCACCGATGAGAGTGATGGAAGTACCGAGGGTGACAAGATTGCGTAAACTGCCAGAAACTCGCCCTAATTCCCGTCCGCTTAGGCTTAAACCGCCTTCAAATAGGATAATCGCCACAGAGAGAGCAACAAGGACTTCTAAGCCAATTCCCAGACTTTGGGGGTGTAAAATTTCCCAACCATCGGACCCTAAAGCAATCCCAAAAATGAGCAGGAAAACAATACTGGGAACTTTCAGGTATTCGGCGATGACTTGGGCTGTAATCCCCGCCACCACAGTGATGACAATTTGCAGAGTAAGGGCGAAAGATGGATCCATGTTTAGCGATCGGTTATCGGCTATCGGTTATCGAGGCGGGGTTATGGTTGGGGTTTAATCATTCTAATTTTGACTCTCCCCCGCTAACCGCTCGCGCGGTGTAGCGGGAGATTCTCGGTTCATAGGTTTTTAACTAGATCGACCTGGTTTAACCCAGTCGATCCCCGTCAAATCGCCTCCGCGAGCGTTTTCTAACACGGTCAGTCCGACCGCGTTTTTTCCTCGGTTCTCGATTACCTTCGCTGATGCCGTGTCTCTCGGTTCAATGTGGCCGCAAGAATCACACCGGTGAACTCTTTCTGATAACGACTTTTTGCCAGTAATCGCGCCACAATTCGGACACTCCTGGGAAGTTCCGTTTTTATCGACCTTAAGATAATATTTCCCCCGTTTCCAAGCGACAAACGGTAGTATCTCGTTAATAAAACTACCGATGCCCGAATCCAGAGATTGTTTTCTAACGATCCCTCTAGACCAGGAAATGAAGTTAATATCTTCGACAAAGATATTATCAGCAAGATCACAAAGGTAATGAGCTAACTTAAAGTGCCAATCTCTACGAGTATTAGACACTTTTTCATGTAATCTCGCTATCTTCTCCTGAAGTTTTAACCAATTGCTAGAGCCTTTAGTTTTCCGTTTCAAGCGTCTTTGTAGCAATTTAAGCTTACTCTGTACTTTCAACAAAAA
Source organism: Microcystis sp. M049S2 (assembly GCF_020245625.1). Classification (NCBI taxonomy): domain Bacteria; kingdom Bacillati; phylum Cyanobacteriota; class Cyanophyceae; order Chroococcales; family Microcystaceae; genus Microcystis; species Microcystis sp. M049S2. The sequence continues at coordinate 8,933 of NZ_JADBUN010000227.1, forward strand.
TCGAGGGGCTTTGATTAAATCTCCCCGTGAAGTAGCAACAAAACTCTCAATCCCCGCGTCAATTCCTAAACAGGTTTTCCCCACTGTCATATCGGGAACTAATTCCGTAGATTGGAAGGAAACCGAAACGTAAAATCCCGACGCTTTTTGGATAATTCGAGCTTGTTTAGGCTCGAACCCAGACGGGTATTCTCTAGATTGCCTGATTCTAATTTTTCCCAATTGTGGAAAATTTAAGTATTCGTCACCTAGAAAGCTTTTTGACAGCGCAGGAAAAACAAAACTCCGCATCTTTTTCTTAAATCTAGGAAAGCCGAAGCCTTTCGATTTCATCTGGTTAAACGCCTTATCTAAAGTTTTTAAGACTTGCTGTAAAACTTGAGCGTTAACTGTCTTTAATATCGGGTAAACTTTTTTAGCTTCCGTTAGATTTTTAGCTTGAACGAAGTAATTAGGATAGGGTTCATCCGCAGGAATTATGTACTCGGAAACTAGCGAACAGTGATCCGCAAGACACTTTCGAGAGTTTAACCAATCTTTCCGTTCTGAAAGAGCGTAATTATAAACGCTTTTGCAAACATCAAGAATGTGGATTATCTCCTGTTCCTGTTGTCTGTTTACCTTTAGTTTGTACTGGTAGGTAAGCGTTATCACTGTCTTTCGTGAGCGTGATGTATAGTTAAATTATAACACTTACTGCCTAGGATATCAACTAATTACAATCATGGACCAAACTAATCGCTAACCTTAAAACAGTTAGTAGTCGCTTAATTAGACAAGAATTTCCGGATTTGGCGGCAAAGTATTTCGACAACAAACCCTATTTTTGGGCGGGAGCTTATTTCG
>NZ_JADBUN010000228.1:0-7166 GCF_020245625.1 Microcystis sp. M049S2
ATCAAAGATAAATAACCAACCAAAATCTAAACCCAAACGTCCTAAATAAGATTCTAATTGTTCAATTCCATCAGCTTGCGGATCGCGTTTTTTATCCCGCCATACTTTTAATTCAATCCCTAAAGTTACATCTTTATACTGTAAACATAAATCCATTCTGTCGCTACCAATGGCATATTCCCTTTCTAAAACTCCCCCACCATTAATCACACGATGTAAAAAAGCCATTAATACAATATGCGGTGCGATTTCATGATAGCCAGTGCTACCTAATAACGGTTCTCCGTGCTGTCGCCAAAACTTGAGAAATGCTGTTAATAAAGCATCTAGATTTAACTCCCCTTCCGGTGTTAACCAAGTCGGTGCAATCATGGGTAAAGATGCCATTGGTGTGACTGTTAAAACTCTGGGTAACACTTCCCGATAAATGGGATTAGCAATAGTTAAACCTCCGTAGGGGTGCATTTTACATAATCCTAAATCAATGACAAATTGAATATCATCATTAGGTATATTTCCTAATTCTAAACCTGCTAACATTGGTTCAATAATGGCTTTAATTCTTGGTTCTCTTAACCTTTCCGCTAAACTATCTAAGTGAGTATCCTGACGAGCAATTAATATTTCTTTGGCTGTTAAAATGTGTTCTTTAGTAATATTAATACTTCTATCTTTCACCATTTTTTCGACAATTTCTTTAGCTAAAGCATTGACTAGCCAAGGTTGTCCTTGAGTTAAATAAAATGCTGTTTCTATTGCTTCTGGTGTGAAAATTTGTCCAGTTGCTGCTGTATGTTGTTGATATAATTCTTCTACTTCTGCAAGATTAAAATTTCGCATAGTCAGAGAAGCAACTTTTATATTAAAAGGACTAGAAGTATTTAATCTGTCACTACCTCCCGATGCTACTTTATAATCTCGCACATCTCGTAAACCAATTAATCCTACAGATGAGGGAAAATTTTCAGGACGATTAGGAAAACCATCTCTTAACTGTCGCAAAACTGATATTAATGTTTGGTCTTGTAAAGAGTCAATTTCATCTATAAATAATACTATGGGACGATTGATATCTTTTGCCCAATCTGATAAAAAAGCCTTGATTCTGCTTCCTGCTTCTTCCTGTTGCCATTCTTTTACAGGTGGTTGCAATTCTTTAGGTAAGCGGATATTTATTGTATTATACCATGCCCCTAAAATTGCCAATTCTGCGGCAGTAGGATCATGATTAAATGCACTTCCTACTTCCACTGATACCATGACTGCGGCATAATTTCCTGTAGCAGTAAGTTGTTTTGCTAGGGCTAACATTGCGGTGGTTTTCCCCGTTTGTCGTGGTGCGTGTAGGACAAAATAACTACGTTGTTGAATTAGCTCCTCTAAATCTGGTAATCGTACTGTGGGAGAGAGCATATAGTGGATATCGTTGGAACAGGGACCGGCAATATTAAACCAGCGAGTCATAGAATTTTATTATTTAGTGGACATTTTAATTTTAGATGATTTTGGTGGGGTTTGTAATGGCGGGAAGGAAGAGGTGATGCTCGGCCATACTTTGTTATGCTTGATTATGATCAATTATTGTTATATAGAGGAATCCTAGGCTGATTTTACGTTTGCTAATGGGTAGTGATACTAAATCTGGTTATTAAAAGTGGCATTTAATATACAAGACTTTGATTGTTGATAGCTTACTGGTATAATACTGGAGCGCACTGGTAGGGTTAACTTCCAGTACCATCGTTACCGAAACCCGATCGAACGATGGTGACAGGAGATCAGTTAATGATCAAAATTGAAAATTTAAGCTAATTGTCAAAAATTATGGCCGCTGAAATTATTTGTGTAGGAACGGAATTATTATTAGGGGATATAGTTAATACTAATGCCCAATATTTAGCCCTAGAATTGGCAAAATTAGGCATTCCCCATTATTATCAAACGGTGGTGGGGGATAATGTGGAAAGACTGAAAAAAGCGATCGCTATTGCCCGAGAACGTTCCTCAATTTTAATTTTTACCGGGGGACTGGGACCTACTCCCGACGATTTAACCACAGAAACAATCGCCGATTTTTTCCAAACGCCCCTTAGAGAAGATAAAGAGATTTTAGCAGAAATCGAGGCTAAATTTACGAGTTTAGGGCGAGAAATGCCTCCTAGTAACAGTAAACAGGCTTTAATACCCGTGGGAGCCGATTTTTTGCCAAATCCGACCGGAACCGCCCCCGGCATGATCTGGCAACCAGAGACTAACATAACTATTCTCACTTTCCCCGGAGTACCCTCAGAAATGAAGAGAATGTGGGTAGAAACGGCCATTCCTTACCTAAAAAGTCAAGGATGGGGCAAAGAGAGGATTTATAGTCGTTCTCTGAAATTTCGCGGTATCGGTGAGTCAGCTTTAGCGGAAAAAGTAGCCCATTTATTCGCTCTGACTAATCCCACCGTTGCCCCCTATGCTGGTTTAGGCGAAGTGCGTTTGCGAATTGCGACGAAAGCCCCTTCTTTACAGGCTGCTTTGCAGGTAATTGAACCGGTAGCGACGGAAATTAAGGAAATCGCCGGATTAGATTATTTTGGGGCCGATGATGATACTTTACCCTCGGTAGTGGGGGAACTGTTGCGGCGACAAAAACAAACTTTGAGTGTGGCAGAATCCTGTACCGGAGGGGGATTAGGGGAAATTATCACCCAAATCGCCGGCAGTTCCGATTATTTTTGGGGTGGGGTTATTTCCTACGATAATCGGGTAAAAGTTGCCCTCTTAGACGTAAATGAGCAGGATTTAAATAATGTCGGGGCTGTCAGTGCCATTGTTGCCCAACAGATGGCCCTAGGAGTGCAAAAACGCCTCGCTACCGATTGGGGGATCAGTATCACGGGTATTGCTGGACCAGGAGGAGGCAGTGAGACAAAACCCGTGGGCCTAGTTTATATCGGTTTAGCCAGTCCTGACGGAAAAGTGACTGTATCAGAGCATCGTTTCGGAGAAAATCGAGATCGCTTGACTATTCGCCAGATTAGTGCTTATACCGCCCTCGATCGCCTACGACGGAACTTATTAACAATATCTTAAAAAAGAATTACCAAGAATATATACTCAGACTAAAAAGTTATGTTAAGCTTAATATAAGTACAAGATATAGATTCCCCCGTTCGTCAGATTGAACAGCCAAACGATAAAAATTAGTTAAAATTCTCTAGAATCAAGCTTCTGCGTGGCTGTTGCGGGGATCAATCGACGAAAACTCATAGCTAGTATCTCAAAGGAGCCATTTGGTCAATGGACTATTTAGATGAAGTGATAGACAAGTTGAGAGAATGGGCGCGCAAACTGATCGAGAGTGTTTTTGGCCCGGAACCCGAACCCGAACCCGAACTAATCCCGATCCCCGTGCGCGATCACAGTCGATAAAGCCACCAGTAAAACAGAATATTGCGATAATATCAGTGCAAACTTACTATGAGTCTGCACTTGATTTTTGAGTGAAGCCAAGCCTAGCTTAATTTGGTGACAATTTGATTGTTTAGTAACAATTCTTGACTGAGTAAATCTTCCACATTAATCCTCAGAAAGCACTGATCATCAATCCAGAACTGCACTTTAATGCGATCTTTACCCCGAAAACCTAAAGGATCGAGTTTAGCGATTGATCGGGCCCCCTCGCGATCATTTAAAGGTTGGACGCTAGTTTCTCCATTACCGAGGGAACGAGTGATTAATTTATCACCATCAAAATAGACCTCCATTGCCCCACTTTCTGTGCCTAATTCGCCGATAATTAACTCAATGCTGGGTTGATTGTCCACGGAAGCACCTAGGACTAATTCCACGGGTTTTTCCATAGGATAGGGTTGTCCGGAGTTAATAATTGGATGCCAAGCGTGGGCATTTTTGCGACGATTCCAGTAACGAATGCCGTAGCTATGATAGAGAAAATCTTTGACTTGATAACCTTGGGCTAATTGTAACGCTCCTAAAGCGATCGCTTCAAAGGGTCGATCCTCTTTAATTTTACTACTATCAAAATACTGTCGCACCCAATCTTTTACCGCCGGAATTTGTACAGTTCCCCCAACTAATAACACCGCATCGATGTCGCTAACTTCAATTCCATTGCGTCTTCCCTGTTGCAAAACTCCCGTCATTAAATCATCTAATTGATTAAAAAAGTTTTGTTGTTGGAGAATATCGGTCAATTGTTCTCGATCTAAGCTTAACTCGTAACTCTCGAAATTTTCCTGATCAAAATATACCTCCTCGGCGGTTAATTGGGAAGAAAGTTTAATTTTTAATCTTTCTGCTAGACGAGTAGTCAAGGAAGTTTTCGCTAAAGATTGCTTTTGGGCAAAATAATCGACAATCCAATCATCGATATCTGACCCCCCTAAATTTATCCCTGCCTTGGCTAAAACCCTCGCTAGTTTAGTTTTTTGGGCGGAATTATTGCCTAAAATTTTTTCTCCCCACTTGAGAATAAAACCTTGATTTTTTTGAGGATTATCTAAATCTAATTGTACCAAAGAAAGATCGAGGGTGCCACCGCCAAAATCTACCACTAAAATCACCTGATCACCCGTGCTTCCATAACCCAAAGCGGCGGCCGTGGGTTCATCAATTAGTCGAATTTGTTCGATTTCCCATCCCTGACAAACATTGCTTAACCAATTGCGGTAACTTTCAAAACTATCGACGGGAACGGTTAAAACTAGAGATTGGGGGGTTTCTGGGGTGGTGTTTTTTAAGTTGTCGATGATGCTATCGAGAAACCATTGACCAACTCCCTCGAAACTGAGGACAGTTTCCTCTAATTCCGGTAAAAATCCTTGAATTTTTGCGCCGATACCTCGTTTAAAGCAACGAAAAAAACGCGGATCTCGATCAACATCTAAACCCCGATCGCGCACTGCTTGACCGGCAATTACTTGCAGGGGATTGGCTGATTTAATATAGAGTAAACTGGGAATTAGGGGGGGATTGTCGGCTATTTGTTGGGATAACTCCGATAATTTCACGGTTTCGGCCCTATTTGTCGCCCCATTCCAACGAGTAATGACGGTATTACTGGTTCCGAAATCAATAGCGTAGAACACGATCGATGGTTTTTAGGTAAATTTAGTTAATTATTCGCTATTATAACCTGTTATTTATTGAACCCGCCCGATCGAGGTGGAAGCTTCCCCAAAAAATCGGGAATTTGGTCAGCGCAAGCTCAAGAAGTCTGAGCAAAAACTTGACAAATAATCTTTAATAGTATATATAAGTTCCACCTGATCAAAGGACTATGTTAGCAGTCACCACCTCACCCGAAACCCTCTCCTTAGAAATTCCTAGGGCGATCGCTCTTTCTATCACCCTTGAACAGTTTGAAGCCCTTGCTGCGGTCAACCGTGACTTAAAATTAGAACGTACAGCCCAAGGAGAATTAATCGTGAATCCCCCGACAGGTGGCGAATCAGGACAACGAAATTTTCGTATAACAGGACAATTGTTTCGCTGGTGCGAAGAAAATGAAGCTTTAGGAGTCGGGTTTGACTCTTCCACTGGATTTATACTACCAAATGGGGCGATTCGTTCTCCCGATCTATCTTGGATGAGTCGAGAACGCTGGGAATCTTTAACCCCTAAGCAGAAAAAGGGATTTATTCCCCTCTGTCCCGATTTTGTGGTGGAATTACGCTCTGAATCGGATAGTCTTGACAAATTACAGAAAAAACTGCTCGAATATAGGGAAAATGGGGCAAGGTTAGGCTGGTTAATCGATCCCCAGAATCGGCAAGTTGAAATTTATCGTCAAGGAAAGGAGGTAGAAATATTAGAAAATCCCACTGATTTGTCGGGTGAAGATGTTTTACCCAATTTTAGGTTAAATTTAAAGCTCTGATGTTTTCGGGAGTAATCCTGCGATATTAGACTTCTGGCAGAAGTCAGGCAAGAGGCAACAGGCAAGAGGCAACAGTGGTAAGAATCGCCGATTGCTCTATCATATTTCTAGGTCATCATCAAATGAGCATCGAAAAGTCTTTAGTCTCGTCAGGTAAAAGTCTTTATCAAGAAGATTTCTACGGATGGTTACAAGAAACCGCTAATTTACTCAAAGAACATCGTTTTGAAAAATTAGACCTGGAAAATTTGATCGAAGAAATTGAAACGATGGGAAGGAGTGAAAAACGAGAACTAGAAAGTCGCTTAACCGTCATTGCCGAACATCTGCTTAAATTGACTTACTGGCTAACTGAAAAGGAAGCAAATGCTCAAGGGTGGCGCAGCACAGTTGTTGAACAACGCCGACAAGTTCAACGCTTATTAAAAGAGAGTCCAAGTCTGAGAAGATTGATTCCTGAAATCTGGATAGATTGTTACCAAGCAGCCAGAGAAGATACTTTCAGAAAGTATCAACTTGCTGCTGATTTATTCCCGATTGAATCACCCTTCACCCTTGCAGAAATCCTTGATTATGACTATCTTCCTTAGAACTAAAGTTTGGTATTTTATCGATGAAGACAATGCCCAACAAAGCCAAGCGTTAAACGGCAATCACTACCTCTGATTTACCAAATCAAAGTAAGATTTAAACTAAATTCTGGCAGAATACTTTCCCCCGATAAACTTTCTGGATCGGTTAAAATTTCTACTGCCTGTCCTTGACGATAAATTTCCACTTCTCTAGTTTTTCTATTGATTAACCAACCTAAACGAGTCCCATTATCTAAATATTCCTGCATTTTTTTTCTAGCGGTTTCTAGGCTATCACTAGGAGACATTAATTCAATGACAAAATCGGGAGATAGAGGTAAAAATTTTTCCTTTTGTTGCGGGGTTAAAGCTTGCCATTTTTCTAAAGGTATCCAAGCAGCATCGGGAGAGCGATCGGCCCCATTCGGTAGTTTAAACCCCGTGGAGGAATCAAAAACTACACCTAATTTATGTAGGTTATTCCATAACCATAATTGGGCAGTGATTCCAGCGTTAGAATTACCAGTTTCTCCTCCAGTTGGTGGCATAATAATTAAATCTCCTTTTGCGCTGCGTTCCAAACGTAAATCTCGGTTATCCTGACAAAGTTGAAAAAACTGTTCATCGCTCAGTTGCCAAGATTCAAATTTAATTTCTACTACTGTCATCATAGATTCTCTTTTATAGGATTATAGAATTACCAAATA
>NZ_JADBUN010000229.1:0-3589 GCF_020245625.1 Microcystis sp. M049S2
GGTTAACAATTTGTAATATTCCTTGTTGACACCCTTACTGACAAAGAAAAAACTGAAATCAAGTCAGGATAAGGGTTGGAGTGCTTACTGCAAAAATTGTTAAGAAAGATCCCTATAAGGGATAGCTTATTAAGGGGGGCAAGGGGGGATCAAACCTTATTAAGGGGGGCAAGGGGGGATTAAACCTTATTAAGGGGGGCAAGGGGGGATTAATTAGAACCCCTTAGTCAACAAACCATAGACAATAATCAATTATCACAATCGATTCTAATCCATGCAAAAAAAACTCTATGGACAGCTTGCCGCCCAAGACTAACCAGTTTTCAGATACTCAAGAGCCAGCAGCGAGTCCAACTCCGCGCCAAGCGGTGCCGGTCAATTATCCCGAACTGCTACCAGAATTGCTGTAGGCACTCGTCTTTTGATTTTTACAAGAGGTCTTGAGAACAGAAAAATTTGCTATACTGCTGATTAGAGTATTTATCCTCTGAATTTTTGTGTCTGCAAGAGATATTTACCACGACACTGTAAAACTTGCTTTAGAGAAGGACGGGTGGGCAATCACTCACGATCCTTTTCCACTTCAAATTGGCAAGAAGCGTTTATCCGCTGATTTGGGAGCAGAACGCTTAATCAGTGCGGAGAAAGAATTGCGGAAAATTGTCGTTGAAGTGAAAAGCTTTGTAGGACAGTCTGACGTAAAGGATTTACAGCAAGCTTTGGGGCAGTACGTCTTGTATCGTCAAATCCTTAACGAGATGAAAGTTGAGCGAGTTCTTTATCTGGCCATATCTCAGCCAACTTTTAACAGTGTTTTTAGTATAGAATTAGGGCAGGTATTGCTAAAGAATCAGATTGTGAAATTAATTGTCTTTGATGATGAAAGTGAGGTAATCGTGCAATGGATACCCGATTAAAATATCAAGGTATTATTAAGACTGTTCTCCAGAATCATGCTAACTATCGTGCTACTTTACCTGATGGCTACACTTCTCAGGTTATATTTGATGATGAACGAGGACATTATCTAGTTTTAGATTTCGGTTGGAGTGGTAATAAGTATCTCCATGCAACACCAATTCACCTTAGCTTGGTTGTCGATAAAGTCTGGATTCAATGTGATGAAACGGAGGAAGGCATAGCTACTGATTTGATGGAGGCAGGTATTCCCAAAGAAGATATAGTCCTGGGTTTTCGTTATCCTAAAATACGCAAATATACGGGATTTGCTGTGGCTTAGTGACCAGAAATGTTGAATCTGTGCATAAAACTTTATACACAAGCTTAAATTGCAAAAGTGTTTTACACAAACTCAATCATAAGTATTTAATGCTCCCGCTCAGGTAAATTTGATACAAAAAAAGTTAAGAAAACTTTATAAATAATATTGATTAATTTGTCTATAATGAACCCCATTAATACCAACTGAAACCCATCACCACCCCCCTTATTAAGGGGGGCAAGGGGGGATCAAACCTTATTAAGGGGGGCAAGGGGGGATCAAACCTTATTAAGGGGGGCAAGGGGGGATCAAACCTTATTAAGGGGGGCAAGGGGGGATTAATTAGAACCCCTTAGTCAACAAACCATAAACAATAATCAATTATCACAATCGACTCTAATCTATGCCCAAAAAACTCTATGAACAGCTTGCCGCCCAAGACTAACCAGTTTTCAGATACCCAAGAGCCGGCAGCGAGTCCAACTCAGCGCCAAGCAGTGCCGGTCAATTATGAGTACAGCCTCAATCTGCCGGAATTACTCAACCAGCTTGACTTGTCGGTGTTGATTTCCACCTACCAAGCGGGACGAGTGGCCAGCATTGGCACTTATAAAGGACAAATGCGGGTGAGTTTCGCCCATTTTGACCAAGCAATGGGTTTAACCCGAACTGCTACCGGAATTGCTGTGGGCGCTCGTCAGGCAATTTGGCATTTACCCGCCAATCGAGAGATTGCCCCCCAGATTAAACCGGAAGGGGAACAGGATATCGCCTTTTTAGCTCGCTCCTCTCACCTCACCGGCCCGATTATGGGTCATGATTTGGCCTTTGGCAGTAATCGCCTTTGGGTGGTCAATACCTTATTTAACTGTCTGGCAACCATCGAAGGAAATTGGAGTTTTCTCCCCCAGTGGAAACCGCCCTTTATTACCGAGTTGGTCCCCGGAGACCGCTGCCACCTCAATGGCTTGGCTATGGCTGAAAATAGCGGCACTCCCGCCTATGTAACGGCATTGGGGGAAACCAACGAGGAAAGCCTCTGGCGAGAGAATAAAGCTCAAGGGGGATGCTTAATTGATGTGCCGAGGGGAGAGGTGATTCTGCGGGGTTTAGCGATGCCCCATTCTCCCCGCCTTTACCAGGGTAATCTCTATTTTCTCAATTCCGGTTATGGAACCTTGAACCGTTGGCATCCCCAAACTGGCAGCACGGAAATCATCGCGGAATTGCCCGGTTTTACCCGGGGTTTAGACTGTTGGGAAGGTCACGCCTTTGTCGGGTTGTCCCAAGTGCGGGAAACGGCGGTTTTTGGCGGTTTACCCCTCGATGAGCGGCGTAATCAATTGCGGTGCGGGTTGGCTATTGTCAACCTGGCCACCGGTCAACTGGTGGCAACTTTTTGGTTCAATAGCGGCGTGGAGGAGGTTTTCGCCGTCTCTGTCCTGCCGGGCTACCGCAACCCGGCGCTAATTGGACCGGATACCGACCTCGACGGCACTCAATCCGTCTGGATGGTGCCTTCTTTAATTGTTTAATTTTTACTCTTTATTCAGGAAAAAATCATGTCAACTCCTTTTTTGGTTAAAGATATCTTCCCTGGTTTATCTGGTTCCTTCCCCGGCTATCCGACGGCATTATATAGTTTTACCAATAAATGTCAGAACAAAGATGTAGATGTAGGTTGCTCTAATGGGAAGTTTTGTGACGACAAGTAGTATTGATGATATTTATGGGGAATAATAGATTTAGATGAGTGCCTAACTTTCCAATTGGTAGCGACTTGCCATGAAACAACCAACTGCCAATTATGATGAACCCTGGAAAGAAGCATTAAGCGAGTATTTTGAAGCGTTTTTATACTTCTTTTTTCCCGAAGTTCACCAATTGATTGATTGGACAAAAATTCCCGAATCCCTAGAAAAAGAACTCAAACGGATTACCGCTTCCTCTAAAACAAAAAAACGTTTTGCTGACAAACTTTATAAAGTTTGGTTACTCAGGGGTGAAGAAGTCTGGATTTTGATTCATATTGAAATTCAAAGCCAATACGAAGAAAATTTCCCTCAGAGGATGTATATTTATAACTATCGGGCCTTTGATTTGTATCAGAAACCGGTTATCAGTCTCGCTATATTAGGAGATGAACGAGTAAATTGGCGACCAGATTCCTATAATTATACTATCGCTGGTTGTGAAGTCAGCCTCAAAATCCCAACGGTTAAATTACTGGACTATGAGGAAAACTGGTCAGAACTAGAAGCAAGTAGCAATCCTTTTGCTATAATAGTGATGGCACACCTGAAAACAAAAGCGACTACTGGGAAGCTGCCAGAACGGGAACAGTGGAAGTGGAGGTTAATCAGGGGA
>NZ_JADBUN010000023.1:0-3652 GCF_020245625.1 Microcystis sp. M049S2
CAGTATATCACAAAAATTGCTTCGGTGCTTCAAGATAACTGATAACTGATAACTGATAACTGATAACTGATAACTGATAACTGATAACTGATAACTGATAACTGATAACTGATAACTGATAACTGATAACTGATAACTGATAACTGATAACTGAAGTGTCCTATTCTTACGGTTAGGTAAAAGTCAACTATGAGTGCTAAATTTTGCATATTAATTCCCTCAAAAATCTTGCGAATTGAAAAGCATTTTAGGCAAAAGCTAGATTCGTGGCTGGCTGAAGCTGAGGCGGCAAATCTTTCTAATTGCGGTTTGTCTAATTATGCTCTATATAGCTTGTCAGAATTTGAGAAACGTCCAGATGTTAATTTGAATTTGCCAGATAATATCGGCGATCGCTATCATGTAATAGATTGGGGATTTTATTTTATGTCTGATGCTATCCTGAGAGATTTTTTATCTTGGCTGGCACAAATATATGTTTATGGAGAAGTGGGAGTATTGAAATATTGGTCTGATGAACTTAGACGGTTTCCCCCAATTAAAATTAGTAAGATTCAGCAGTATATTTCTCATTTTTCTATGAAGAATTTACCGCTAGATGAACTCTGGTTTTTTTTATTAGGAGAAATCAATGAAACTAGCTAACTTATTTCCTTTAAGCAAGGAACAAAGACAGACACTCATTCGTAATTATCAAATTCTCCGACAAGAAGTCGATAAGATTGGTAAAGAGTATGAACAAAAATCTTATGAAGAACTGTTCAGCAAAAATGAACCAACAATTTTAACGGTAACAACGGATGCGGGTTTCAAACTAACCTTCGTTGCGGAAGCTTACCATTTACAAAAAAATGGGACAATCTGCTTTTGTATTGATGCTGATGGTTTACCAACCCTATTTTGCATCAAGCCATCCTACAATTTCTACAAACGTTCTGATGACTCGGTGTATTACTAAATTAATCCTTTTCTTTCCCAGATGAACAGCTTATATTATATCTGGTTAAATAACCGTGATATTGTCAAGGCGCAATCCTAGCACCCTTTACATCTGCCATGCTTCCCACAGCAGCCAATTGATTTATTCAGCAAACCCCAATTAGGGTTTGCGGCCAAAAGTAGGGGCGAAGCATTCGGATAGAAAATCTCTGGTTTCACCGATAGGTTATTGCCCGAATTCATCGCCCCTACAGGACGCGGGCCGATGAAGACGCAAGGTTTTGAAGCACGATTCTCTCAAAATCTTGCACCTGTTTCGCGAGAAAAGCCACAAAACCTCTACCTTGCCTACATTTCACATTTATTCAGCAAACCCTAATTATGGATGCTTTTGCCGATAACCTGTACTGCACTGAAACTGATTAGGGGAAATTTTATTACAAATGCTCAAGCTTGTTCTTTTGCAACTCTAGCGCTTGCCACCCTCCCATACTTTTTAAACAGGATTTCGTCTGACTGCTGATTCCTGATTCCTGATGGCTGTTCCCTGAATCATCCCGCAGTTTTATATTTTCTTTAGACATGGACTGTCCTAAAACCTGCTCAGAGCGGCCAAAAGTCAGAAAATAGAAATAAAGGTGCGATTGGAGAACTTGAGCAGCGATCGCACACATAAGCCGCCATTGGAGAAAGATAAAGTTATGGCAGATAACTACAGAAGTCGCATTGTTACCCAAGGTACCCAACGCAGTCCTAATCGGGCTATGTTAAGAGCGGTAGGTTTTGGGGATGAGGACTTTAGCAAACCCATCATCGGCATCGCTAACGGATTTAGCACCATTACCCCCTGTAACATGGGAATCAATGATTTAGCAATGCGTGCCGAAGCAGGAACCAGATTAGCGGGGGGAATGCCGCAACTTTTCGGGACTATCACCATTAGTGACGGGATTTCCATGGGAACAGAAGGGATGAAATATTCTCTCGTTTCTAGGGAAGTAATCGCCGATTCCATTGAAACCGTCTGTAATGGTCAAAGTCTCGATGGAGTCCTCGCTATCGGGGGTTGTGACAAAAATATGCCGGGGGCAATGATTGCCATGGCCAGGATGAATATTCCCGCTATTTTCGTCTATGGTGGCACGATTAAACCGGGGCGCTACAAAGATTGCGATTTAACCGTGGTCAGTTCCTTTGAAGCCGTGGGACAGTACAGCGCCGGTAAAATCAGTGAAGAAGACCTCATCGGAATCGAACGCAACGCTTGCCCCGGTGCCGGTTCCTGTGGTGGAATGTTTACTGCTAATACCATGTCTTCCATTTTTGAAGCCATGGGGATGAGTTTACCCTATACCTCAACCATGGCCGCCGAAGATGAGGAAAAAGCCGATAGTACCGAAGAATCGGCCAAGGTTTTGGTCGAGGCGGTTAGAAAACAGATTCTCCCTAGCCAAATTTTGACCCGTAAAGCCTTTGAAAACGCCATTTCGGTAATTATGGCGGTGGGAGGTTCCACTAACGCTGTGCTGCACCTTTTAGCCATTTCCCGCACCATCGGGGTAGAATTATCGATCGATGATTTTGAAACCATCCGGCAGCGTGTACCGGTTATCTGCGATCTTAAACCCTCCGGGCGTTACGTTACCGTAGATCTGCATAAAGCTGGTGGTATTCCACAAGTGATGAAAATTCTCCTGGTTAATGGTTTACTCCACGGGGATGCCCTCACCATTAGCGGTCAGACTATCGCCGAGATTTTAGCCGATATTCCCGACCAACCGCCCTCAGGCCAAGATGTTATCCGTCCTTTTAGCAATCCTGTCTATAAAGAGGGTCATTTAGCCATTTTAAAAGGAAATCTGGCCACAGAGGGGGCCGTGGCCAAAATTAGCGGCGTGAAAACTCCGGTCATCACTGGGCCTGCGCGGGTGTTTGAGTCGGAAGAAACCTGTTTAGAGGCAATTTTAGCCGGAAAAATTAAAGCCGGGGATGTGGTGGTTGTCCGTTACGAGGGACCAGTAGGCGGACCGGGTATGCGGGAAATGTTAGCCCCCACTTCGGCAATTATCGGCGCCGGTTTAGGGGATTCCGTGGGATTAATTACCGATGGTCGTTTTTCCGGGGGAACCTATGGCATGGTGGTCGGTCACGTCGCTCCGGAAGCGGCGGTGGGTGGCACAATTGCCCTAGTAGAGGAGGGGGATCAAATCACTATTGATGCTCGTCAGCGTCTCTTGAGTTTAAATGTATCGGAAGAAGAATTAACCCGTCGTCGTAACCATTGGCAACCGCGCCCCCCACGCTATAAAACGGGAATTCTCGGCAAATTCGCCAAGTTAGTCTCCTCTAGCAGTCTCGGCGCTTTAACGGATCTGAATCTGTTCTAAAAGTATAACTAGGGTTTGCGGCAAACAGCTTTTCCTGGGGGCAGGGTGTGGGGTGTGGGGTGTAGGGTGTGGGGTTTTATCGATTTTCAGGTGGTCAACTACCTAATTTTCAGGGAAAAAGCACCCACTGCTCACCCAACACTCCCACTGATAACTGATAACTGATAACTGATAAGACTGACGGCTCTAATTAGGGTCTGCTGAAAAAGTTTTTCCTGGGGGTAGGGTGTGGGGTGTGGGGTGTGGGGTGTAGGGTTTTACCGATTTTCAGGTGGTCAACTACCTAATTTTCAGGGAAAAAGTACCTCAATTTTCCCCCTGATCAC
>NZ_JADBUN010000230.1:0-11375 GCF_020245625.1 Microcystis sp. M049S2
GAAAAAACTGGCAGCAGCCAGACGAAACAGCTGAAGAAAAGAAGATAGATTCCCTAACCGCTACTTCGGGAGAATCTACTTTACCTTTGAGAACAATTACTGAAAGGATAAATAATCCCACTTCTAACTCAGAATCAGCAGCTACTTTAGACCAATCAGAGGCAATAGTTGCGTCAACAGAAGGAGAAACAAAAGTTACCTCAGTTGAATTAGGACAACCTCAAGTAAGCAATTTAAGCACAGCAACCCCCTTGTTGCTGCGGCAAAGCTTACAATCGCTAGATAAAGAATCTAACCGACTAACAACAGGTTCAGGTACAATACACAGAGAGGCGATCGGAGGACAAAAACAGTCAGGAAATCAAGCAAATAGAGATATTGCCGCCGTTAACTCCGAATTAGCGACAACCTCGATCGCCGTCGTTCCAGAAATTCCCTCTAGAGAGGTTCCAGGAAACCTCTCAATCCCGACCAATCTGGTTTGGCGTAAAACTACCAGTGAACCAGCGAGGACAGTTTTCTCCGCCGCCAACAACGGCTATACTGACTCCTCTTTGCCGTCAGTCAGTATTCCAGTCAATCCTAATCGTCCCAATATCCTGCGCCAGATGTCAAATACGACTTCTGAGATGGAAGCTGTGCCATCAAATCCTGCTATACCAGCGATCACTCAGACACCAAACCAGACTCCGGTAGTTAATGTTGCAGACATCGCCGAACAAGTCAGCCGTCTGCTGTTTCGCCAGTTAACCGTTGAACGTGAACGTCGAGGAATGAGCTAATGGTACTAGAAACGCCTACCAAATTAAAGATTAAACCTCTACCACCGTCTAAGCTGCCAGAAATTACGGTGCAATTCAATCCGACTGCCTATTCAATTACCAAACCAGTCACCTGGAGTTCGCAAGTATCTGCTAGTACTTCAACAGCCACCAAAGGAGAGCAATCTACCGTCCAGAGAAATTTGAATGCACCAGTTTTGCAGTTTGGGGGAGGAGGAAGTCGCACCCTTGTTTTAGAACTGTTTTTTGACGTGACTGAACCCGTTACAGACAAGGGTAAGCCAGTAGATGACGTGCGCCAACTCACCAATAAAATTGTCAAGCTGACGCGCATTGAACGGGATACCAATCAACCGCCAATTTGCACAGTGTCTTGGGGAAACCCCCTCGATCCTCCTGAGTTTCCCTTTATTGGAGTGGTGACTAACTTGGTGCAAAACTTCACCCTCTTCAAAAGTGATGGCAAACCCCTACGCGCTAGGCTGACAGTGACTTTTACTGAATGGATTGATCGAGAAAAAGACCTCAAACAAACTGATCCAGAACAAACGACACGCCTGGTCAAGCGAGGAGATACTTTAAGTAGCCTAGCGGCGGAAGTATATGGAGATCCCAATCTCTGGCGCATTATCGCCCAAGCAAATAATCTAGACGATCCGCGCCATTTAAAAGTAAGCAATCCTCTAATTATTCCGAAACTACGTTGATGAATTATGAATTATGAATTATGAATTGGGAATTGGGCAGGTGACAGAGTTATATGGCGACGAACAGGGAACAGGGAAAAAACTAATCTAAAATCTAAAATCAGGAGAATTATCGATAATGCCGACAACGAGTCCGCCAAATTTGCTGTTACCGAGTTTTGCTCTGAAAATTGGCGGTTCACCACTGCCAATTGAGACAGAAATTCAGGTTATTAGTATCACCGTTGAGGATGACCTGACTCTACCCAGTATGTTCACAGTGGAACTGACTGGACTTGAAACTCAGAATAGTCAGATTGCCTTACTCGATGACGCTCTTTTTGCTCTTGGTACTGAAGTAGAGATTAAACTAGGTTATGGGAGCCAACTGGTCACCTTAATTAAGGGAGAAATCACTGGATTAGAACCAGAATTTGCGATTAATCGCCTGCCCAGCTTAATCGTGCGCGGTTATGATCGCCGCCACCGACTACAAAGAGGACGCAAGACTCGTACTTTCCTCCAGAAAAAAGACAGCGACATCGCCGCGCAAATTGCCAACGAAGGAGGACTTACTGCCAAAGCCGAAGATAGCCAAGTCATTCATGACTATCTTATGCAGGCTAACCAGACGGATCTGGAATTCTTGCAGGCACGGGCGCGGCAGCTCCAGTATGAGGTAGTGGTAGAGGACAAAACCCTCTTGTTCCGTCCGGTGGGGAATGCCGGTAGCGCCGTCTTAACCCTGACTCTGGAAGACGACCTGCTGGAATTTTCTCCCCGCCTCTCTTCCCTCGGACAGGTGAGCCAAGTATCGGTGCGCGGCTGGAGTGCCAAAGACAAGCAAAAGGTTCTCGGACAGGCTAAGGCGGGGGATGAAGTCTCGACGATGGGGGGACAGTCGAGCGGTGCTAAGCTCAGTGAGAGTGCCTTCGGTGAGGGGATAGGGGGTATTAGCGATCGCCCCGTTGCCAGTCAAGCTGAAGCCGATCAATTTGCTAAAGCTCAATTTAATCGGGGGGTACTGGGATTGATTACTGGTGAAGGTATTTGTCGGGGTAATACCCAAGTGCAGGCCGGTAAAGTCATTGAGATCGATGGTATTGGCCAGCGATTTAGCGGACTGTATTACGTCACGGCGGCCAGCCATCGTTACGGGACTCGCGGTTACTTCACTTATTTTACAGTTCGGAGGAATGCAATATGAATCTCTTTGAGGTGACAGTAGATACGGAAACTAGGGAAGCGATCGCTGGTCGTATTTTCGGAGTCGTCGTCGGCGTAGTTACCAATAATAAAGACCCGGATAATTTAGGTCGGGTCAAGTTAAAATTTCCCTGGCTGAGCGATCAAGATGAAGATGAGAGTAACTGGGCGAGAATTGCTGCTCCCATGGCCGGGAAAGAACGAGGATTCTACTTTCTCCCAGAAGTAGATGATGAAGTTCTAGTTGGTTTTGAGCAGGGAAACCCGCGTTTTCCCTACGTTTTGGGGGTTCTTTGGAATGGTAAAGATGCACCTCCGGCTAATAATAGCGACGGAAAAAATAACCTGCGGCTGATCAAATCTCGCAGCGGCCACGCCATTCGCCTGAATGATGAAGATGGCAAAGAAACTATTGAAATTATCGATAAAACTGGCAAGAACAGCCTAATTTTCGATACATCTAATAACACAATTACTATTACCGCTGACAAAGACATTACCCTTTCTGCCACTAAAGGGACGATCAAACTAGACGCACAAAAAATCGAAATCAAGTCTTCCACCGACAGTAAAATTGAAGCTGGAGCCGGCATGGATATCAAAGCCAGCGCCCCCATGAACATCAAAGGCGCAACTATCAACCTCAATTAGTTGTGAATCCCCAATCAAATCAGGATTTTCAGGATACTCAATCCAAAATCCAAAATCCAAAATCTAAAATCTAAAATCCATTATGGGACAACCCGCAGCTAAACAAGGCGACCAAATTATTGCCACCGACACCCACATTGTCATGGTGCCAGCACCGCCGGGACCGCCAGTTCCGACTCCCCTTCCCCACCCCTTTATTGGTATCATCAACGGCAACCTCAGTGCCGATGTCAAGATTATGGGGATGGCAGCCGCCACCGTGGACAGCACGGCGGACAACACCCCACCCCATATCCCTACCCCTCCTGGTACGGCATTCCAGAACCCTCCCGCCAACAAAGCCGCCATTAAAATCGGCAGCCCAACCGTCAAGATCAACGGCAAGATGGCAGCGCGTAACGGCGATATGGCGCAGACGTGCAATGATCCAGCCGATTTGCCCGTAGGACGGGTTATTGCTGTCGGTACCGTTTTCATTGGTTAAGGAGAAGATGGAGATGGAGAAATCTTTTTTAGGTGTTGGCGTAGGATTCCCCGTTCAGGTCGATTCGGGGGCGATCAATTGGGCTAAGTACGAAGAAAGCGTCCGTCAGTCCATCTGGATCGTTCTGGGAACGGCTAAGGGCGAGCGCGTGATGCGCCCCGATTTCGGCTGCGGAATTTACGACCTCGTTTTTGAAATGAATACAGCAGCCACCGCTGGCAAAATTTCCCAACAAGTGCGAGAAGCTTTACTCTTGTTTGAGCCTCGCATTGATGTATTAGACGTTCAAGTTATTCCCCAATCTGACAGCGAAGGGGAAAAACTGCTCATCAGTATTGACTATCAGGTGCGAGCAAGTAATAACGTTTTTAATCTGGTCTATCCGTTTTATTTAGAAAGGAGTGCTGGGTGATGAATTTTAGATTTTAGATTTTGGATTTTGGCTTGATCATCCTGATAATCCTCAAATCTTGTAATTCCCAATTCCCAATTCATAATTCCCAATTCATAATTCATAATTCAATGGTTAAATCAGCCCCAAAAATTGATCAGCGCACAGCCACTGAGATTACCGAGCAGTTGCAGGAATTACTGCTTGAGTATGCACCCACTTGGCAGGAATTTGAAGTAGATCCGGTAACGGGCAAGCGCCTGCCGAAAAAGGGGAGCATCAGTGCCGCCTTGATTGGCACCTTCGCCCGCTTTACCGAAATTATCATCAAGCGCTTGAACCAAGTCCCTGACAAGAATTTCCTCGCCTTCCTGGATTTGTTAGGAGCTTCCCGCCTCCCACCCCAATCCGCTCGCGCTCCCCTGACCTTCTCTCTGGCGGCTGGCTCTACAGTAGATGTAGTTGTTCCGGCGAGAACTCAGGTAGCCGCTCCCCCGGCGGAAGGGGAAAAAGACCCAGTAATCTTTGAAACAGAAGCGGAATTAGTCGTTACGGCTGCTCAACTCACCTCCGTATTTGTGCAGGAGCCGCAGCAGGATACCTGGAGCGATCGCACTGCTTGGCTGACGACCGGAACTGCAACTGCGGGTTTTGTTTTTCATGGCGATGGGGGAGTCGAACACAGCCTGTACTTAGCTTGCGATGACCTATTTTCTCTACCAGTTGCTAAAACCGTCACCTTAACAATTCAATCTGAGGATGCTCAGAGGTTAGCAGGACTCCCCCTTACTTGGTCTTATTGGAATGGTCAAGATTGGCAGCTCCTATCAGTTAGTAATACCACAGACAATAACCAAAGTTGGCAAGTATCAATTCCTAACTTTCCCCTTCCCATTAAACAAATCATCAATGGCGTAGAAGCGTCCTGGCTGAAAGTTGCGCTCAATCAGTCTTTAATCTTTGGTTCTCCTCCCTTACCGAAAATTCAAGGAATTACAACGAGAGTAAGCGTTACTCAGTCTAATTTACTGCCCGATCTCGGTTTTACTAATACTTCACCCCTCGACCTCACTAAAGATTTCTATCCCTTTGGCGAAACCCCTCGCCTCAGCGATACTCTATACCTAGCCAGCCAGGAAGTCTTTGCCAAAGCTGGAGCTAGGGTAACAGTCAACCTTACCCTCAATGAAACTGTCCTCGTCAACACTGGGGGCGACGTTGATCTGGCTTGGGAAGTTTGGGATGGTAATGCTTGGCAGCCATTATCGGTAACTTCCAGTAGCCCAGCCACTGCCAAATTCAGCCAAAGCGGATCAATCAGTTTTACTTTGCCCAATCAGATAGGATTAGCTGAAGTTAATGGCAAGACTAATTATTGGATTCGTGTGCGGATTGTTCGGGGAAACTATGGCACAGCTTCTGCCTCTCAACCACCTACTTTTACTACCCTCAGACAAGAAATTAGGGAAAATACCGCGCAAATTATCGTCAACAGTAGTCGGGGGTTTATGCCAGGCGATCGCCTCCAGATTGCCGCTGGAACTAACACTCAGGAAATCCGAACGATCAGGGTTGTTGATACCGCAAATAATAGCCTGACGTTGACAGAAGCCCTACAATCGCCTCATCCAGTGGGGACAGGGGTTTGGCTAGTAAATAACGCTACTTTGTCTCCACCTTTAGTGCAGTCGCTGAAGCTGAGTTACACCTATAATTCCACTCAGTCTTTATCTGCTTGTCAAACCTACAATAACTTTACATACATTCAACAGAAAGAACAACCATTTATTCCTTTTGAATCCCTCACAGAATCTCATCCTTCGCTCTATCTAGGATTTACCCTCCCGCCAACTCGCTCCAATTTTCCCAATCGTCCTCTGAGTCTTTTTGTCTGCTTAGCAGACTTGAAATATGGGGAAAAATTTATCCCTCTTTCTCCCCCCTACAGTCGTCAAGTTGGGACAAATGGCATAGTCACCCATCCCCTGTGGGTGACGAATGATACAGATAAATCAGTCACTTGGCAAGTGGAAATTTGGGGCAATAATTGGGAGACGACAATCTCAGAGGAAGGGACTTCAATTACTCTTGCTCCTGGGGAAACAAAATCCTTAAAAGTGCAGATTACTATTCCCGAAGATCTCAATCAGGAAAACCGAGATCTTGCTTTTGTGCGCCTGAGCCGTCCTGACACTTTTGAGCCTATTTATACTGCTACTTTAGAAACCTTTGTGGCAGACCAACTACCACCAAGGTCGCCAGTCCGGTTATCTTGGCAATATTGGAATGGACAAGCTTGGTCAAAACTTACGGTCGAGGATGGTAGCGAAAATTTTACCCTTTCAGGATTAATTAAATTCTTAGTTCCGGCCGACTGTCAAACTAAAGCCGAGTTTAACTTATCGGAACGTTACTGGTTGCGGGTACAGTGGGAAACAGGAGACTATCTGGTTGAACCCAGAATCATAAAACTTGCTCTCAATACAACTTTCGCCAGCCAAACGATCACGATTGTCAAGGAAATTTTGGGTTCTAGTAACGGGTCAGAAAATCAAATTTTCCAGACGACTCGCTTTCCCGTCCTGCAAAACCCACAATTGGAGGTCAGAGAACCAGAAAAACCTTCAGATCTAGAGCTAAAGAGACTAAAACTCCCAGGAAATACCAACCCGATTACTCCAATTCCCAATTCTCGAGAAGTCTGGGTACAATGGCAACAAGTTCCTGATTTCTATGGCTCGGATCCGCGTGATCGCCACTATCTCCTCGACCAACTTACGGGCAAGATTCAGTTTGGCAACGGGCGCAACGGACTGATTCCGCCTCTGGGAACTGGTAATCTCAGGATGGCGTGGTATCAGACGGGTGGCGGTGAAGCCGGGAATAAACCAGTCGATAGCATTGTACAACTGAAAACCACAGTTCCCTACATCGAGAAAGTAACCAACTTACAAGCAGCGCTTGGTGGCGCAGAAGCAGAAACCCTGGAATCCTTGCGCGATCGCGTTCCTGAAACTATCCGCCACCGCGATCGCGCCGTCACCCTAGAGGATTACGAAGACTTGGCCAAACTGGCTTCCCCAGAGGTAGCAAAGGCCAAGTGCCTACCTCTACATTGGCTAGAAGATCCACCTGAGCAACCGCCCAGACGGGGAACAACCAGCATCATCATCGTACCGCGCTCTGAGGCGCTCAAGCCTTTACCAAGTCTGGAACTGATTAGCCGCGTTGAGCAGTTTCTCAGAGCGCGTGCTTGTCTAACTGCCGAGATTTTGGTAGTTGGTCCCCCGTATATATCAGTGAATGTTAATGTCGAAATTGGTTTGAGTTCCCTCGAAGGAGCCAGCACTGTTGAACAAGCAGTTAAAACAACTCTAGAGCAGTTTTTACATCCCCTGACGGGCGGGTTAGATGGCAAGGGCTGGGATTTTGGACGCGAACCCTACAAATCCGATTTTTATGCTCTATTGGAAGCTGTCCCCGGTGTCAGTTATATTCGCCGCCTCCTGGTCGATGATGGCAGGGTTTCTGAGGAGGTTGAAGCAATTAGAAAGAGCGGCCGTTTCTTAGTCTATTCTGGCACTCACACGATCAGCTTATTTTTTGAGGAATCTTGAGGAATCTCGCAGCTTTTGAAAATTGAAAATTCATTAAATTTTGCCGTATTTACCATGCCTTTAGAATTACCCAACCTAGATGACCGCACTTATGAGGATCTTGTTGCCGAAGCCCTCAGACTGATTCCTAACTACGCCCCGGAATGGACAAATTATAATCCCTCAGATCCAGGTATTACCCTGATTGAAATGTTTGCCTACTTGACGGAAATGTTGCTGTATCGGCAAAATCGAATAACTGATGATAACTTGCGAACATTTTTGCGGTTGCTTAATGGACCTGATTGGGTGGCTGATCAAAATCAGGATTTAGGACAAGAAATCCGCGAGGCTGTTTTAAATTTGCGGGATCTCTATCGAGCAGTAACGGCTGAAGATTACGAAATTCTGAGTCAGGCAAAATTTAACATCTGGTTAGTGCAGATGCAGCAAGAAGAAAAAGCTGACCAATTACTCCAAAAGTCTCTCGAAGACCGATGCAAAGAATGGTGGGAAACAACTGGTTTAGCGATAAAAAAAGAAAATTTACCCTCAAAAGTTAACCAAAAAATACAACGCGCTTATTGTGTTCCACAACGCTATTTAGGAGCAGGTAGGGAAGAAGAAAGAAAGCAAAGTAAACCTAACTATGTCAGTGTCCTGATTCTACCCGATCAAGATAGTGACAGTGCCAATCAATTAGGCCCCCAACCAACGACTCTACTAGGAGATGCACTTCAGGGCTATCTCCAGCAACGATCTATCCTCACTACTCGCCTGTCCGTTGTCGGCCCGACTTATACTCCTGTTAGTGCGGAAATTCTCCTTGCTCGTCGCTCTGATGTACTCACTAAGACAATCAGCAACAACATCATAAAAGCTATGCAGCAATTTCTTGACCCAGAAAACTGGCCTTTTGGTCGAGATGTTCACGTCTCCGAAGTATATGAATTACTAGAAAAAATTGACGGAGTGGATTATTTATCAGACATTCTGCTTGTTAGTCAATGTCAGCCAGAAAATAAACATTGTCTAGCAGCAGATACTATCTGGAACGATCAGGGAGAACCGATTGGACTGCGGTTGTATGATCATTATCTGCCAGCAAACCGCCTCAAACTAGACCAGATTTTGATCGCACCTAGTGCTGATTTTTTGACAGTGCAGTTAACAATTAAAATCAGAGCTTCTTCGGGGTCTGATCCCGACTTACTGAGGCAGCAAATTAAAAGCCAAACTCGAGCTTTCTTCCATCCTTTATATCCAACAATTCGCGACCTAAACCCAGATGGTGAAACTGACATGAAACTTGAAGTTACCGCTAACCAAACTATCAAGCTTAGTAGCTTACAATTAGCAGATTCTCAGTATCTCGAGACAGATTCTCGTGAATTAAATTTAGCCACAATTATTACTGACATTGAGCAGGTTACTTCTATTAAATTATCTAGTGATCGCAACCGAGAGCCAGGGGGATGGCTGTTAATCAAAGCAGAAGAAGTGATTGATTTGCGATCGCAGATTGAGGTGGATTGAGTTATTGCCAATTGAGAGAGTAAGTGATCAAACAATTTTTTCTGGAGAGGATTTTATGACAATCAATGAAAGAACTGGACAAGGGAGTAGTTTACTCAATTATCTACCGGCTATTTTTCAAGAAGATAGTGAAGCCAACCAGCCGAATTTTCTCGGTCGTTTCCTGCTGGCTTTTGAAAGAATACTCCTTGGTTTAGGAGAAATATCCTCAGAAGTCCCCCAACCAGGTATAGAAGAAATTCTGGGGGGAGGAAACATTACTGATACTGATACTTTTCAGGGTGAGACAACCCAGTTAGCGGGAGTTTATCGGTATTTTGAGCCGGGAGCCAACTTGAGCGCCTCCCAACACGCTCCTAGCGATTTTTTACCTTGGCTGGCTAGTTGGGTAGCCTTGACTCTGCGGGATGATTGGGAGGAAAATAAGAAACGACTGTTGATTGCTAGGGCGGCTCAACTGTATCGGCTGCGAGGCACCAAACGCGGTTTAGAAGAGGCTTTAATTATCTATACCCAAACGGGAGTACAGACGACCTCTGCTGTTGGTGTGCAGGTCAATGAACTGAACGCGCCATTGCAGGTAGGTGTCCATGCTACCATTGGGAAAGATACCATCCTTGATGGTGGCGCTCCCTTCTTCTTTTGGGTGCAAATTGTTTTGCCAACAGCCAATCCTGAACTGATCAAGCAACAGCAAGAGATTGTTACTGCTATTGTCGATTTACAAAAACCGGCTCATACTGATTTTCTCCGACCGATTACGGTGGTAACGCCTGTATTTCGGATTAATTTTAATTCCACTGTGGGCATCGATACGCTTTTAGGAGAACCGAATTAATAATATCTGTTTTGCAAGCTAAATTCATCTAAGGAGACCAAACATGACTGACTCAATTAAACGCTTAAATTACTTTGACGGGCAATTCCTGCGCGCACCCGATTTTACCGAGGAACAAACCTATCACCTGGAGATGGGACGGCGACACAATCAGAAACTCCACACCTGGGGCATCGCCGATGGCTTAAAATTACAATATACTATCGGTTCGTCCCAGATAGAAATTGCTGAAGGCATGGCGATTGACAGTGAGGGACGAGAGATTGTGCAAGTGAATAAAGTTAATAGAGATTTATCTACCTTTCCTGGTAAAACCGTCTATATCACTATCGCCTATAATGAGCGAAAGGTCGATGAGACGAAAGAAACGGGGGTAGAAGGCTTTACCCGTGTACAAGAAATCGCCAATATTAATGTAAGTGAAAATCCCCCTTCTGCTGATCAATTGAGTCTGCAATTGATCTTGGGGCGGGTGACAGTGAACTCTGAGGGCAAAATTACAGCCACCGATGAAGGAGAGGGAGTTAATCGGCGGCGTGCTGCTGGGGTCGTTGCTGGCGATTTAGAAGCCCGTAGTCTCACTTTAACCGATCCCAATGTTGATCCGTCCCAATGGTCCAAGATGCGTTTAGGAGCCGCCGGACGAGCCGATTTAAACGGTGACCTGAGAGTTACTGGTAAGCTGGAAGTGACTGGGACAGTGGATGGTCGGGATGTTTCTGCTGATGGGACTAAGTTGGATACTCACACCAGTAACACCAATAACCCCCACCAAACAACCGCCGCCCAAATCGATAACCAGGGAGGAACGAACCGCCTTGTTACTCAGATTAATGCGAGTACGGGGGTGATTAGTGAGGCGAGAATTGACCCAGCAATTGCCCGGGATAGCGAGGTAACGACTGCCATCAATTTGGCAGTGAGAAAAGCCGGGGATACGATGACGGGGGCACTGACGATTCAAAGTAATCTCACCGTTACGGGCAACGTTAGCTTGGGCAGCCTGACAGTGAATGGACGAATGAGCGTATCTGATGGAGTAATTCAGCGGGGAGGCGCTCCCCTAACTACAACAGCCGATTTGGGACTATATTCACAATTGGACAGTCAATGGATCAGATTTGTGACTAAAAATGCTCCTTTTCTCTTCTACTCTGATGGAGGTGCTGGAACAACTCCTATGTTCATTATTGAACCATCAGGCA
>NZ_JADBUN010000231.1:0-22784 GCF_020245625.1 Microcystis sp. M049S2
TGCATTATTCATGAAGACTTTGGAAAATCCTCGAAAGCCTTGGCAAGAAGTTCATCTAGCGATCTGGCTGAAAAACAGTCTGTTTTTTGAGATGTCCTCACAATCAGGTTTTTGCCAGTTGGTGAATAATGCAGGCTAACTTTCAGGGAAAAAGTCCAGGGATTTTCCCCCCGATCACTCCCAGATCTGGTACTTTTTGATTGATAAAAAGTCTAAAATTATTACCCAACAAGGTTTTTAGATTTATTCAGCAAACCTTAATCACAGCCTAAACTATCTCTGGTGGCCACTCCCGTGACCGGATTAATCCCATCGGCCCGTTCACACATTAACTTGACCTGATAGGCATCAATTACTGCGTTAGTGAAATCGGCCCCGGTAATAATTGTGTCATAAAAACGGCTGCGAGTAGCGATCGCATCGGTAAAAATAGTATTAGTTAAATCGGCAAAATCGAGGGTAACTCTATCTACCAAAGATGCGGTTAAATCAGCCCCTTTTAAGTTGGCTTTTAAGAGGACAGCCTCGGTGAGAATGCTATAGGATAAATCGGACCCTTCTAGGTTAACTCCCCGCATCGCGGCGGCGGCGAAAACTCCTCCGCGTAAATCCTGATGGGAAAAATCCCGATCTTGCAGCTGGGCAAAACTATAGTTAATCGTTTTATCTTGGGCCAAGGCCACCGGACGGGACGCGAAAAGTAGCCACAGAATTGCCAGCAAAATAATTAAAACCAGACTGAAAAAATTTTTCAACATTGTTACTGTTGAGCGTCGAGAAACTGGGCCACATCATCACCCACCCGAATAGTTAGGTCTGAGTCTAAAGCACCAGTGGAGGATGATTCTACTTTACCGATTCCCAATTGATTTTTCAAGAGGTTAGCGGACTGAACATCACCTTTTTGGGCAATAATTGCCGTGGTTTCTAGCTTTTGGGAGGAGTCATCGCTAATATAAACATTTGTGTAGCCCCGTTTGGCCAGATAATTACGAGTACGACGGGCTAAACCTTTGGTATGGGTGGCATTTTGAATGGCAATCCGCAGATTATAAACGGAGGTTTCTCCCCCCGCGTAGTTATCGGTAAAATTATTAGCCACAATGGTTCTAATTTCGCGACGGTTCAAAATCCAATAACTGCGACCATCGTATTCCTCGAGGCTATTAAACCGGCCGGGGAGTAGGATCATTCTTAGGTCATCCTGTTTAATTTCCCGGCCAAAATTAGCGATAGCCAGCATTTCCTCGACGCTTAAGTTCGTATCGATATATTGTTGTAAAACCTGTACTGCTTTCGGGAGACTGGGGAGAATTGTCGGACTAAAAATCTTTTGTTGGAGTGCTTTTAATAAAATTTGTTGTCTTTGTACGCGACCAATATCGCCGTATTGCGGGTTACGAAAACGGGCAAATTGTTCTGCTTGGTCGCCGTTGAGATTTTGCCAACCCTCTTGTAAATCAATTTCTAATTTTTGGGTGACATCTTTATGATACATTCGTTCGGGTACATAAACTTCTACACCCCCGACTAAATCGACTAATTCCTTAAAGGCATCGGTAGTCACCCGCACATAGCGATCAACGGTGACACCCCCTAAAGTGTTATTGACCACTGCTGCCGCTAGAGTTGGTCCACCGTGAACATTGGCATCGTTGATTTTAGTGAAACCGTGGCCGGGGATTCTGACACGGCTATCGCGAGGGATAGACAGCATTCTCACGGTTTTATCGCTAGGATCGAAGCGCACTAGGAGCATGGTATCGCTGCGACCTTTAAATACATCGTCGCTGTTTTTGGCATCTAAAACTCGATCGATGCCCATAACTAAAATATTAACAGGACGAGAAAGCTGCTGATTGATTAAGCTATTCCAAGCTTGATCCTCAAGGATGTCTGTTTGGGTGGGAAAAGATGTTTTTTGGAAGATAGCCCCAATTGGTGCGGGTAAGGGACTAATTAAGGCGACGGCAGCCCCAACAGTGGCGGAAACTAGGGCGGTAAAACTGAGGGTTATTCCCCAAAATAAGCCCTTTTGCAGGGGAGATGCTTTTTTTAAACCGGACATGACTGAACTGACCACCGTGACGGTATTTTCTGAGTTTTGGCTGTATTCTTGCTTTTCAAACCGCCCGGAAACATTGGCCATAGACTAACCTCAACATCTGATTAAAAGCTTACTCTAGGAGGTGACTGCTGATCCCTAGAATCTATCTCTAGCCCAAAAGTTCCAGATATTGGCCACCCCCCTCTCGCCGGCTATTGTAACATATTGTTAAGGAACTGGCTATCCTAGACCTGTTGTAAAAATTAAAAATTGTTGTTAGGGTTAGGGATCAGTAGCCAGTAGCCAGTAGTCAGGAGAGTTAAGATAGAAGATAGATTTTGCCTTCGATCCCCCCTTAATCCCCCCTTGATAAGGGGGTATCTGACAATTTTTAACACCTACCTACTTAATAGTCAATTAAATACTCTATTTACCGATTTTATGCCATTTAATCCTTATTTTTGCCGTTTTTGAACCCTAAAAAGTTAATTATGCCAGAGGTTAAATAATTTTTGAGGGATTCGGTTCAGTTATAGATTATATCTGTAACCAAGAATTAAGAGAGGTGGAAACTTGAAGATAACATAACTAAGGTTATTCTCCTTGTTTTTATTCCTTAGCTTTTGGCTAGTCTGACAGTTTTTTTGTCAATAAATTCTGATCTATTTTTTATGAAAATCATCTCCCTTCCCCCATCATCCACCCAGGAATATCTCTGTATAAGAGACTTAAATCTCTACAATTCTCCCAGTTGTCAAGAGTTAGCTACCCAAGCACAACGGGGAAGACAATTAAAATTTATTTCCCTAGAAATTACCGAAAAAGGGCTACAAATTCAGCTAAGGGAGGATAATTATTTAGCTTGGTTATCCCTAGAAGATTTAGATGCAATTGCGGCAGCCACCACAGCTTATCAAAAAATTACTCTAACTCGTTCGGACATAGAAAAACACATTCCTGATATTATCACTTTTACTCAGGAAGCAAGGAACCGTACCAATCATTATCTCTGGGGTGGAACCCTTGCACCTAATTACGATTGTTCAGGATTAATCCAGGCTGCTTTTGCCACTTTTGGCATTTGGTTGCCGAGGGATTCCTATCAACAGGAAGCTTTTTGTCAAAAAATAAACCGAGAGGAATTACTCCCAGGAGATTTAATTTTCTTTGGTGATAAAAGAGTTAATCATGTGGCTGTATATCTAGGTAATAATCAATATATCCACAGTTCAGGAAAAGAAACAGGTAACAATGGTATCGCTATAAATCTACTTACTGATGATAGGGATAGCGTTAGTCGTCATTATTATCAAAAATTATGGAGTTTCGGTCGAGTTATGCACAATTAATCAGTTATCAGGGAAATGGGGAAATGGGGAAATTTCAACTAAAACCCAAAACCCTAAAACCCCAAAACCCTAAAACCCCAAAACCCCAAAACCCTAAAACCCCAACCCCTAACTCCTCACTCCTTACTCTCCCCCATAGATAATCATGTTAGAAAACATCTCCCTAAGCGGTCTATCAATTCGTCGTCACATAGGAGTATTGATGTTAACTATAGCAGTTATCATCATCGGTCTTTTTTTTCTAAATCGTTTACAAGTAGATTTGCTTCCTTCTATCACTTATCCTCGCATTAGTTTAAGGATGAATGTCCCTGGAGTGTCCCCGGAAGTTATTCTCGAAGAAGTAACTAAACCCCTAGAAGAAGGAATGAGTGCCACCGAGGGAGTAGTGCAAGTTTATTCAGAAACTCGCGAGGGAAGGATGCGAGTAGATTTATTTTTTCAACCGGGGGGAGATTTAAATGTTGCTTTAAATGAAGCTACCGAAAGTTTTAATCGTGTCCGACAAAATTTACCCGATATTATTGAAGAACCGCGCTTAAATAAATTTGAACCCTCTCGTTTACCCGTCTATGAATTCGCTCTCGTTTCTGATACCCTACCCCTAAAAGATTTAAGATTATTTGCCGATGAAGAATTAGGGAGAGAATTAGGATTTGTGGGAGGAGTGGCAGTAGTGGACGTGATTGGGGGAGTTAGAGAAGAAATTCAAGTTAATATTGACCTGCAGCGATTACAATCTTTAGGAGTGGGATTAAATCAGGTTTTAGACACCCTAAAAAGACGCAATCAGGACATCTCTGGAGGCCGACTAGAGGGAGAAACTGGGGAACCTTTAACCCGTGCGGTGGGGAAATTTAAAAACGTAGCGGATATCCAAGATTTAGCACTGACCGATAGTAATAATCCCGAAGAAAAAGTCTATCTGCGGGATGTGGCCAGAGTTATCGATGGGACAGAAGAACAAAGAATTTTTGTCACCCTAAATGGAAAAAATGCCGTCAGGGTTAGCGTCCAAAAACAACCGAATGCGAACACGATTGCTGTGGTAGAAGGGGTCAAAAAACGCATTACAGAATTAACAAAATCCGGGTTAATGACCGGGGGGATGCAAGTTGTCCCCACTACCGATGAGTCTGTATTTATCCAAAACGCGGTTAATAACGTGGTTTCCTCGGGACTAGCGGGGACAATTCTAGCAGGATTGACTGTATTCGTCTTTCTCGGTTCTCTGCGACAGACTTTTATCATTACCCTAGCGATTCCTCTTTCTACCCTCGTCGCAATCATCTGTATGAAGTTATTCGGGTTATCGATAAATGTGTTTAGTTTGGGAGGATTGGCCCTAGGGGTGGGTATCGTGGTGGATAATTCCATCGTCATGCTGGAAAATATTGCCCTCAAAGTTAATCAAAACCAAAATAAGCGAGATTTTTTAGAAATTGCCCGTAATAGCAGCCAAGAGGTAGAATCTGCTTTATTGGCCTCCACTGCGACTAATCTCGTCTCTATACTGCCATTTTTACTACTGGGTGGTTTTATTTCCCTACTGTTTAACGAGATTATCCTCACTATCAGTTTTGCTGTGGCTGCTTCTCTGCTGTGTGCGTTAACCGTTGTTCCCATGTTGGCCAGTCGTTTGTTAAATATGCGGGTTTCTAGTGGTATTCAGCGATTTTGGCTATTAAAAGTCTTTAGTCAACGACTAGAAGGTTTAACCATCCTCTACGGTCGTTTTTTAGCTAAAATCATCCACTACAGAATACCTGTTATCCTGCTGGCCTTTTTAATTTTAGGGGGAAGTAGTTTCTATCTCTGGCAATATATCCCCCAGGAAGTCTTTAGTCGTATTCAAACCGGACAGGTGAACGTTTTTGCTCAATTTCCCCCCGGTACCAATTTAAATGCTAACCGTCAGGTGATGCGGGAAGTAGAAAAGATTTTATTATCACAACCAGAGACTAAGTACGTTTTTACTACCAGTGGCGGTTCTCTTTTTGGCACAACTACCAATGAAAATATTTTGCGTGCTTCTAGTACGATTAATCTCAAACAAGGCACTAATACAGAAGCGTATATCGAACGCATGAGCAAAGCATTAGAGCAATTAAACCTCGTTAACGTGCGTTTGCGTCTCACTCCCGGTCAAGTGCGCGGTATTATTCTTAATAACTCTCCCTCCGTCGGTGCCGATGTGGATGTGATGTTACAGGGACGCGATGGGAAAACTTTAGAGCAAGCTGGTGAAGAAATCCTCGGTATTCTCGATGAAAAAGTCCCTAGTGCGCGTTTTCGTGCCGATGCTGACCCCAGACAACCGGAAATCCAGATTAAACCCGATTGGACCCGCTTAAATAGTTTGGGATTGAGTACCCTGGAAGTGGGACAAACGCTACGGACCGCTATTCAAGGATCGATCCCCACCCAACTGCAACGGGGAGAAAGATTAATCGATATCCGAGTGCAATTGGACCCCAACTCGCGGCAAAAAATTAGTGACTTATCACAAATACCTATTTTTGTCAATAGGCAAGAAGACTTAAAATTAGCAGATATCGCTAGGATTGAAGGGGGAAAAACCCCAGCAGTCATCCAGAGAATCAATCAGCGTCAAGTTTTTATTATTATCGGCAGTTTAGTCGAGGGAGCGAAATTAAGTGACGCACTCGCGGGGGTACAATCGGTTTTAAACGCTACTCCCTTACCCGATGGTATCAGCATTTTACCCAGTGCTGCCGCCACGTCTAATCAAGAAATTCAGGGTTCTTTGGGTTTATTAGCGGGTTTATCGGTATTTTTAGTCTTTGTGGTCATGGCTGTGCAGTATAACTCGCTCATAGACCCTCTGGTGATTATGTTAACTGTTCCTTTGGCCCTGGCGGGGGGAATTTTCGGGCTATATTGGACTAAAACCCCGATTAATGCCATTGTCATCGTCGGGGTGGTTTTATTGGTGGGGATTGTGGTTAATAATGCGATTATTATGGTGGAATTGGCGAATCAATTGCGGAAAGAATTCGGTTTTACCCGGCTACAAGCCATTTTAAAGGCCGCTCCCCAACGTTTACGACCGATTTTAATGACTACCGTGACCACGGTTTTAGGTTTATTTCCCCTCGCTTTAGGATTAGGAGAGGGGGGAGAATTCCTGCAACCTTTAGGAATTGTCGTTTTTTCGGGTTTGTCTTTAGCAACTCTGTTAACTCTGTTTATTATTCCCTGTTTTTACGTTTTATTCTCTAGAAAATAATCTTCTTGGGAATTATGAATTATGAATTATGGGTGGTGATTCGGTAGTAGTGATGGCGGCTTAATCCTTTGCTTTGCTGTGCATTGTAGTCATGGATAAAACGCCAAACAGTTCCCCAAAGTGATTCTCCATTTTTTTAGAGAAAGATATAGCGTTTCTGATTCACAAGAGGTACATTCCCGATCCTGAACAGCTTAATCAGCAAAGGTTTAAGTGTGCCGCACAGATGCGAGAACCGCTATACCACCTACTACCTTCACAATTCCCCTAGAAAAATCGCGATCAAGACTGTCTTGACTTAATCAACTTCACCACTAAATACACGATAGACCGAGAAAATCTTCTAGATAGTGATTTCGGTGTTGCCAGAGAGTTGATTTTTTTCACAGCTATTATGGGAGTAAGTGGTTTTACAGCTAATTTCGTACATTTGTATTAGTATAATTGTTGAGCCTCAAGGAGATAAGAAAGCCCAAGGACTGGTTACAATCAAAGATGAGTAATTTTTCGATCGATGTCATCTAAATAATCATGCGTCTCTTACACACCATGCTCCGGGTCAATAATTTGCAGGAATCTCTACAATTTTACTGCGATGTGCTAGGAATGAAGTTACTGCGCCAGAAAGACTATCCCAATGGTCAATTTACTCTCGCTTTTGTCGGTTATGGCGATGAGGCTAATCATGCTGTCATCGAACTGACCTATAATTGGGGAGTCGATCGCTACGAAGTCGGTAATGCTTACGGTCATATTGCCCTAGGCGTGGATGATATCTATAGCACCTGTGAGAAAATTAAAGCTCTTGGTGGTAATGTCACTAGGGAACCGGGCCCGATGAAACACGGTTCTACGGTGATTGCTTTCGTGGAAGATCCTAATGGCTACAAGATCGAGTTAATTCAACTAGGAACCCAGGGTGCTGCCCTGGCTAGGGCTTAAATTTATTGTTGTCAAAAGCTTATGTCTGTTGAAATTGAACGGAAGTTTCTGGTTAAAGGGGATCACTGGCGATCGCTTGCGACTGGCAAGTTGTATCGTCAGGGATATATTCCCACCCAAGATGGATTGACAACCGTGCGGGTTCGTGTGGTTGGAGATCGGGGTTATTTAACCATTAAAGGCAAGACTGAGGGCATTAGTCGTCAGGAATTCGAGTATGTAATTCCCCTAGAAGACGCGGCACTGATGTTAGAAAACCTCTGTAAAAAACCTTTAATTGAAAAGATTCGTCATCGCATTTCTTTGGATAATTTAACTTGGGAAGTTGATGAATTTTTGGGGGATAATCAAGGTTTGATTATGGCTGAAATTGAGTTAGAACAAGAGGATCAAGTCATTACTATGCCCGATTGGATCGGCGAAGAAGTCACGGGAGATGAGCGATACTACAATATCAATTTACAGAAATTTCCCTATAAAATGTGGTGATTGTAGTATTAATTTACTCCCAGTTTAACCCTGGGTAGATACGGCTTTTTCTGCTTCGTTTAGCTTATTCGTTACCCGTCGGAGAACGCCATTAATAAAGCGATAACCTTCATCATCAGAATAACGTTTGGCTAACTCGATCGCCTCATTAATTGCTACTTTTTGAGGTATATCGAGATAGAGCATTTCTGCCACGGCAATTTGCAGGATATCCCGATCGATTCTTGGTAAACGATGTAGTTGCCAATCCACTAAAGCGCTGGTTAATTCCTGTTCGATTTCCGCACGACGACGATAGACTGTACCGATTAATTCTAGGGCATATTCCCGCACTTCGTACTGACTGGATAACTGGACAATTTCGGGAAAATCTATCACGGTTCCTAAACGATTAATGGCATTGTGGGTAAGAGAAATTGCCTCTTTTACCATAGTTTGGGCGCTTTTTAGATTTGTTGCCTTAGTATCACTAGCGAGAATCCGTTCATTACCACGACTAATTTCAGCAGCAGCGGTTTCTAAGGTTTCTTGAATTTCTAGGGTTAAGGTTCTAACTGCGACTAAAATTAAATCGTTTAAAGTTTGCTGTTCTAGGTTTTCAGGATTGCCTTTAATCTGACTTAAACTCAAAAGGGCAAGTTCTCGAGCAATGCGACGGGGTTGTTGACGGGGAGGCATAGAAGTTTAGAAGGAGAGGAAAGAAAATTATACAACTTTATCGATCGCTATCTGGTTGGGTTGATTTTTCTCGGCGATCAATTCTTAACTAACCTCTATTTTAGCATAAAAGCTGCCAAGATTTAACTTTTCAAGTTTTAATTAGACAAAAGACAATATCTATCTTGAATCTCCCCTAATTTAGTCTCAGCTTCTTGAGCATTAATAGCTAATTGAGCAAACTCTAGAAAGCGTTTTAATTCCTTGCGTAATAAATTCCTTTCTACTTCCCAGGTTTCTCGATCTAAGGTGGGTGGCATAACAATCATATCAAATAAAGTGGCCTGTTTTTTATCGGGATGGGGTCGCAATATTCGCCCGCGACGCTGAATAAATTGGCGAGGATTACCGCTACTAGCCAGAATGACCGCGTTTTGAATTGATGGCAGATCTACTCCTTCATCTAAACATCTAATTGCCACTAATCCTTGCAGATAACCCTCCTCAAATTGTTGGCGAATTTTTTCTCGTTCTTCTAGGGAAGTTTCTGCGGTGTAGGTAGCAACTCGATAACCTAATTGATTGCCCAATAAATGAGTAACAGCCTCTACCTGACGACGATAATTAGCAGTATAATTTTCTACATAACCATCCCCACAATAAAATAAAGTATGATCCGTATCTAAACGCTCTTGCATCAGTTGTTGTAAAGCCTGTAATTTATTACTTGCTGAACCAATTAATCGCGATCTTTGCATTAATAGTGCTGTTAAATTTTCATTGCCATTTAAATTACTATTTTTCTGCAAAGTCCAGCCGATTCTTTGGGTTAATTTTGCGTATAATAAAGCCTCACCGTCGGTTAACTCAACCAAGACTGGATAATAAAAATAATTGACTAAAGCTCCTTTGTTAATAGCATCAGCTAAGGTAAATTCTGGCTGTAGAATTTGTCCAAAATAATCAAGAATAGCGTCGGTTCCTTCCTCATCAAAATATCTTTCAGGAGTAGCAGATAAAGCCAATCTTAGACCTAAAGAACGGGGTAATAACTCTTCTAATCGGGGGGAACCTAAATTATGGGATTCATCACCAACGATTAAAGTTTTATCAGGAAAAAATTTGATTTGTGATTGAAAACCCTCGCTAATAAAAGTTGAGTTAGTAGTTAAAATAGTGACAAATTTTTGATTACCCGCTTGCACATTATATAATTCTGTCGATAGTTGACTTTGCCATGTATGGACACTTTCGTAGGCTAAAATCGGTTTAAGATTAAATTTTTCGGCTTCTCGTTGCCATTGATTAACTAGGTGACGATAGGGACAAATTACTAATAATACTTGCAGTTCTATCGCTTGGTAAAGTTCCATGGCAATAGCTAAAGCAGTAATAGTTTTACCGCTGCCGGTGGCCATTTTTAAAGTTCCCCGTCCCCGATTACGAAACCAACTGATAATCGCTGTATTTTGGTAGTCTCTCAATTCCAAATCGGGAGGAATTCTAGGAATACCAGAGGGATTGACTCTATAGAATCCTCGCAATTCAGCAACTTGCTTGAGTTTGCGGGAATTAAGAAAATTTCTAGTTATTTTTTCCCAATCTATCCAGCAACTATTCATAGTACCTCTTGTAAAAATCAAAAATTGTTGTTAGGAGTCAGGAGTCAGGAGATTGTTTTTATTTATAGCGTTTCCTGTTTGCAAGAGGTTTATACTAAATCCTGTTTAAAAGGTATAGGATGGTGGGAAGTGGGAAGTGGGAGAAACAATCCATAGCTTGGCAGTTCATCACACTATTAAAAATAGTTTTTGTATAAGCTCAAAAGTAGCAAAAAGCCAAAAATCTAAAAGCTAAAGGTTGCTCCCTATATAATTGGGATGGACTAAAAAGACCATCCCAAAGCTATCAAACCACTCTTAACTGTTATCCTAGAAACCTAGGGAATGATTAGAGGATAATTTACATGGTCACTACTTCTTCTTTTTGGGGAGTATTTTGCCGAAGTTTTTCTTGATCTTGGCGACGTTTTTTAGCATAGAGTTGGATTGTCACTGCCATTAATACCACTAAAGCTACAATTAACCAAGTGGTCAAATCGAGGGGTAATTGATTTTTAAATACTGCCAAAAGGACAATAACTACCAATAACAGGGTTGGTGCTTCATTTAAGGCCCGAAATTGCTGTCCCGTCCAATTACATTCCCCTTTTTCTAGCTTTTTCATGATGCGACCACAGTAGAAATGATAGAGCAGTAAAAGAGCCACAAAGGATAATTTAATATGTAACCATCCCGATTTTAAAATTTCTGGTTCTGTGGAGATTAAACCGATCGCCATGGCCACGGTGACAATCATCCCCGGTGTGGTGATGATATTGTAGAGTCGCTTCTCCATGATCTCGTATTGTGCTTTCAGAATAGCTTGTGCGGGTTCGGTTTGTGTTGCTGCCTCCGCATGATAGACAAACAAACGTACTAAATAAAATAGTCCCGCAAACCAAACAACTACCCCAATCAGGTGAAATGCTTTAAACCAATAGTAAGCCATAGTCTATATTGTGATGTGAGTCCCGAATTAATTAGTCTAAGAGTTATCCATGCTTTCCCAGACTATCCCTATACAAAAGTTTAGACGGAAAATAGGGGTTGCGGGTTAGGGAGCAGGGAGAGGGATGTGGGGTGTGGGGTGTGGGGTGTAGGGTGTAGGGTGTAGGGTGTAGGGTGTGGGGTGTGGGGTGTGGGGAGCTTTTTCAGTAAACAATAAACTAAAAACTCACATCTGATAACTGATAACTGATAACTGATAACTGATAACTGATAACTGTCTCCTAACCCAATGTTGGACAAAGATAAGCAAAAACTATTGATTGACTCCAAAAACTTGAGAATATTTAAATTAACATTCCGCAATATTTACAAATTCTTAAGAATTAATTGAGAAAGATTTTTATTTAACAACGATGTTATGCTAGTTACAGCGATTTTACTGAATTTCATAATGGGTCTTTCTGTGCTTTTTTGGGCAGCAACGGTTGAAACCCTTGCCACATCTAGAAGGTGATCCTAATTAAGACAGGTAAATGAGTCAATTTCACCCACAACGATGATCTTTTTTTTGTGTAGTTTTATTGCAAAGAAAAAGTTTTTTTGACAAAAAGCACAAATTATGCTGCGGTCTAGCCGATTTCTAGCTGCGAGTAGTTATTGGAGAGCAGGGAAGTGGAGAAGTGGGGAAGTGGGGAGCGGGGAGAATAAATAAAAATAATCTCCTGACGACCGACTCCTTACTCGGAGAATACTGACGACCGATAGCTAATTATCTAAGAGCAAAGGTCGCAGAAAACCGCCATAATTCTCGTCATCTGTACCGATAAAGACTTCTACTTCACCTCTAGGAGATTCTCTGGTAGTCACCGCTTCCACTTTGGAGCCGTCGATTTCTGCAATTTTTTGGGGATTAGGGGCAAGAATTAGGCTATTATCGGCTGTAACTTGACCAATACGGTAAACAGCACTTCTAAACACTCCCGCACTATCTGGATCGTCAGCGGAAGCTATGTAGATATTACCTTGCTTATCTACGGCTAAATCGGAGATGAGGCGAATATTTTTACCACTACCAAAAGGACTCCGAAAAGTTACCGACCGAAATTCCCCGAATTTTAAGGGATTGAACGAGATATCCGTCCAGCGAATTTTTGTACTCTCTTGACTATCGGCCCGTTCTGCGTAGATAAATAGATAACGATCGCCTTGCCGACTAACAGCGATCGCCTCTACATTTTCCACCGCGATCGGCCAATTTATTTGCTCAACTATCTTGACTTGTTGCTGGTTGTATGCTGCTAAAAACAGTCTTTGAAAAGGTTTTTTCTCGCCACTTTCAGCCAACAAAAATAAGTTAGTTTGAGGAATATGAGTAATACTTTCGAGATCGTTACTCAATCCCTCTGGATTTGGCCAATCTACCCTTAAAACCTGCCATAATAGGGGTTTTTCCTGCGTAGGTAGCTGTAAAAGACTCAGTCTTGGTTGAGATGGATCACTGTTTTTGCCCTTATTTTTGGCATCGTGAACCCCTAGAAAAATATCTGCTTCTACCCAAGCTAAACCACTGAGATCTGGGAGATAAGTCTCCAGTCGTCTCGATTCTTGAGCAAAAGAGACTTGCGCGGCCGAAAAAAAGAAAATTAGCGTTAAAATACCCGAAAAAACTGTTTTTAATCGGCTATTCTTGCTAAAAAATGCTCTATTCTCTAACACCTATTCCCTAACCCCCAATATCACTGATTAACTCCTCCACCACCCGATTTAAACCGACGGAATGGGAAGCCTTGCATAAAATGCGATCGCCTGAATCGATCACTTCCTTTAAACGATTAATTAAATCTGCGTGAGTTTGAAAACATTCGCAAGCGACCCCAGTAGCCGCCTCAGCAATAAACTTAGCTTGTGGGTCGTCCACCAAGACAAACAAGCGATCTATGCCTAGTTTTTGCACCCTCTCACCCACTTGGCGATGTAATTGCTCCGAAAAAGACCCTAACTCCTTCATCGTGCCTAAAACAGCAATATGACGCTGACCGGGGGTAGCTTTCAGTAAATTCAAGGCCGCTAACATTGATTCTAGACCCGCGTTATAGGTTTCATCGAGGAGTAGGATATCCGGCTCTAATTGGTAACGTTTAGCCCGACCACTGGGTAAATTAACCTTAATTCCCTGTTGCAAAGAAGTCCAATCGATGCCTAAAATTTTCGCTACGGCCAAGGCTGCCATAAAATTTAAAGCGTGATGACGACCGGATAAAGGTAAGTTAAAATCTAGTCCATTGACTCGTAAAGTAGTTAAATCCAGTAATTCTCCGACTATATCGCCGCCAGAGAAGCCATAGGTAATTGTTTCCCCCTGCCATACCCGTTTAGCTGTTTCGGTAAGTAAAGGGTGATCGTAGTTAAGAACAGCTATACTACCAGAAGCAGACTCGGCCAATAACTCGCATTTCGCCTCTGCGATCGCCGTTTCCGACCCTAAACGACCGATGTGAGCGGTTCCCACATTAGTAATCACTGCGATCGTTGGTTGGGCGATTTGAGCGAGCAGGGCAATTTCTCCCCGTCCCCGCATTCCCATCTCGATTACGGCACTATCGTGAGTTTCATCCAGTTCGAGGAGAGTTTTCGGCACTCCGATCTCATTGTTATAATTAGCCAGGGTTTTGTGTACCTTTCCCTGGGTTGCTAATACGGAGGCGATTAATTCTTTAGTGGTGGTTTTCCCCACCGATCCCGTAATAGCAATCACGGGTATAGTAAATTGATTCCGCCACCAATGGCCTAATTGCTGATAGGTTTCTAGGGTATTATGGACTAGGAATACGGGAATATTTTTAGAAGAATTGACCGAAACTGGCTGATCGACAATCAATGTCGCCGCTCCTCTTTTGATAGCCATATCGATAAAATCATGACCATTAAAATTATCACCTTTTAAGGCTAAAAATGCTTGTCCAGGCTCAATACTACGGCTATCAGTATTAATGCCAGATACTAAACTATCGGGACTAAAACTTATGTCAGTCTTATCTTGTAAGGACAATAATTGAGCTAGTTGATTGAGGGATAAATGACAGGGCATAGACAATAAAAATACTTAGAGTAAATTCCGAATAATCTGAAAGATAGATTGAGGTTTAACGGGGACTTAGATCAGATAAAATCGATTTTTCTTGGCTCTCTCAATCAGATCTGGTGCCATGTAGGGACGCAACGTGGTCAGTAAGTTTATCGAACTGCTTGCGCCCATAATCTAATATTGTGAATATTTTTCAGCCAATGTCCGAGAGAGCCAACTCAATTCAGTAGAATGACCCAAAATAGGGACAGCCTAAGAAGGGAGCATCTACTATCTAATCACAATTGACTCCTTTACAGCAGTTAAGTAGGTAGGCGTTAAAAGTTGTCAGACACCCCCCTTATCAAGGGGGGCAGGGGGGATCCCCCCGCCTATCGGCACCCCCCTTATCAAGGGGGGCAGGGGGGATCGAACCTAAAATCCATTTTTAATTTAATTATAACCAGCTACTTATCTGATCACCTCCGTAGGGCCAGGGTTATTGCTCAACAGGTGGGGAGCGAGGATTAAAAAGTTAAGTAATCTCAACTTCTAGGCAATGACACCCCGGAGCTAGGGGATAATTAAGCCATCGTCATTTAGGCTGCGTTTATCCGTGAAAATTATCGTTATCGGCAGTGGTGGTCGA
Source organism: Microcystis sp. M049S2 (assembly GCF_020245625.1). Taxonomy (NCBI): domain Bacteria; kingdom Bacillati; phylum Cyanobacteriota; class Cyanophyceae; order Chroococcales; family Microcystaceae; genus Microcystis; species Microcystis sp. M049S2. The sequence continues at coordinate 14,997 of NZ_JADBUN010000231.1, forward strand.
GAACACGCCCTGGCTTGGAAACTGCTGCAATCACCCGAAGTTGAACAAGTGTTCTGTATTCCGGGTAATGGGGGAACGGCAATTTTACCTCAATGTGAAAATATCCCCCTAGCAATGGAGGATTTTGCTGAAATTAGCCGTTTTGCCCAGGAAAATAGCGTCGATTTGGTGGTTGTCGGTCCAGAATATCCCCTATCCCTCGGCATTACCGATTATCTTCTGTCCCAAGAAATAACGGTTTTTGGCCCCACACAAACCGGGGCCTTAATTGAATCGAGCAAATCCTGGGCCAAAGAATTAATGAGCGAAGCCGGAGTTATCACCGCCGCCTCGGAAACCTTTACCGATGCAGAATTAGCAAAAACTTATATCCAAGAGCAAGGAGCGCCCATCGTGGTGAAAGCCGACGGATTAGCCGCAGGAAAAGGGGTAATTGTCGCCGAAACCGTAGATACAGCCCTAGAAGCGATCGATGATCTTTTTACCAGTGGCTTTACTAAAGTCGTGGTGGAAGAATTCCTAGAAGGGGAAGAAGTGTCTATCCTCACCCTCACCGATGGGATCAGCTTTCGTTCCCTACTACCCGCCCAAGATCACAAGCGCATCGGTGAAGGCGATACCGGCAAAAATACCGGCGGTATGGGAGTTTATGCCCCCGCACCCATAGCCACCGCCACCATTATCGAAGCGGTGGACCGAGACATCCTCGCCCCCATCGTCGCCACCCTGCAAAAACGCGGCATTGACTATCGGGGAGTCCTCTACGCGGGTTTAATGATTTCCCCCGCCGGAGAGGCAAAAGTTCTCGAATTTAACTGTCGTTTTGGCGATCCCGAAACCCAAGCGGTTTTACCCCTACTGGAAACTCCCCTGGCACCGCTGCTGCTGGCTTGCGCTCAACAAAAATTAACTGATTTTCCCTCTTTACAATGGCGGTCCGGTAGTGCCGTTTGTGTGGTGGCCGCGTCTGCCGGTTATCCCGACCACTACGAAAAAGGCCAGTTAATCACGGGAATTAAGGCAGCTGAAACCGCGGGAGCGATCGTTTTCCACGCCGGCACGGTTTTAAAACACGGCGATATCTTCACCGATGGCGGCCGCGTCTTGGGTGTCACGGCTATGGGAGCTAATTTTAATCAGGCGATCGAACTTGCCTATCAATCGGTGAACAGGATACACTTTCAGGGCATCTATTATCGTCGTGATATCGGCCACCGGGTACGGGAAAAATAAGGGTCAGTATTGATGCAGGGGTAAGGGAGAATAGTTAGGGGTTTTGAGGATTAATTTATTAGCCAATTTCCCCTTTTTTCCGCCTCTCTGACCGAATGCTCACCTCTTTCTAGGGTAATCCCTGACAAAGGCGAATCTGATTTGTCAAAAAACCAGTAACTATTGATAAAATCATGAAACTGAATCGCCCAACCAAATTGCCATCCCTATGCGAATTTTGCTCTATTCTTATAACTATTATCCTGAACCGATCGGCATTGCTCCCCTAATGACAGAATTGGCGGAGGGATTGGTTAAAAGAGGTCATCAAGTCAGGGTTTTAACCGCTTTTCCTTGGTATCCTAATAGTGAAATCGATCCCGAATACCGAGGAAAAATCTATCTAGAAGAAGAACGAAATGGTGTTAAAATTCAACGTTCCTACGTTTGGGCCCGCCCACAAAGAAGTCTAAAAAATCGTATTTTATTTGAATTGAGCTTTGTTTTTTTGAGTTTCTTTCAGGCTCTCAAAGGCGAAAAACCTGATCTAATTTTCTTAACTGTCCCCGGATTACCCGTTTGCGTTCCCGCCGCTTTATTGAGTAAATTATACGGGGTGCCGATCATTCTAAATTTGCAGGATATTCTGCCCGATGCGGCAGTTCATGTGGGATTATTAACTAATCAGAAAATGATTAAGGTTTTTAGCAGTCTCGAAAAATTTGCCTACAAAACTGCCAGTAAAATCTCAGTTATTGCCGATGGTTTTACCAAAAATCTCCTCACTAAAAATGTGCCGAGTCAGAAAATTATTGAGATTCCTAATTGGGTGGATGTCAGCTTTATTAAACCTCTGCCGAAAAACCATAATTATTTCCGCCAAGAAAATCATCTTGAGGGCAAGTTTGTTGTTTTATATTCTGGCAATATTGCCCTAACTCAACCCTTAGAAACTTTGATCGATGCCGCAGTTCAATTAGTTAATATTCCTGAGATTAAAGTGGTAATTGTTGGTAAAAAAGAGGCACTCGATCGCCTAGAAAAGTATCGCCAACAACAGGGGGCTAGTAATGTGCTTTTATTACCCTTTCAACCCCGGGAAAAATTACCAGAAATGTTAGCCGCCGCCGATGTGGGTATGGTGATGCAAAAACATAACGTTATTTCCTTTAATATGCCGTCCAAAATTCAGGTATTATTAGCTAGTGGTCGTGCTATTATTGCTTCTGTTCCCGCCGATGGAACCGCCGCTAGGGCGATCGAGCGTAGTGGTGGTGGTTTGGTGGTTACTCCCGAAGATCCGGAGGCATTAGCTACAGCTATTTTAAAACTATACAAAAACCCAGATTTAGCAACTGCACTAGGAGAAAAAGGACGACAATACGCAGAAGAAAATTATGCCTTTGAAAAGACTTTGGATCAATACGAAAAGCTTTTTTCTCAAGTAGTTAGTTAATAATTAGGGAATAGGGGAATGGGGAAATGGGGAAATGAGGAAATTCAACTAAAACCCTAAAACCCTAAAACCCCAAAACCCTAAAACCCTAAAACCCCACCATCTAACCCCTAACTCCCAATTCCCTATTTTCATGTTCGATAATTTTTCAAAAAAACTCCCCTGGCAAAGTCTCAAACAAGCGATCGCTTTTGTCTTAACAATTATTGCGTTAACTCCAGTGGTTACAGCTTTAATTTCTAGTGTTAATCAGCCTCAAATCCAATCGAATATTCAACTGTATCAAACCAATCTCAACCTACAAGTCACAACTCTCAGCAGCGATGCTGATCCTAATAGTGAGGAATTTGCTAATCTTAAATTAATTCAAACTTCCCTGATCGGTGAAGATACTTATAACACTGCCGAGGAACAGTATTTATCAGCCCAGAAAAGTGCCAAAAAAACAATCACCGAACTAAAAAAATCAGCAGTTAATCCCGAACAAAAAAAATCCCTTGAGCGCGACATCAATTCCCTAAAGGATTTAGAGCTAAAATTAAGTCTCATTCAAGCTAGTCAAGGTGACTTGGATTCGGCACGGCAAATCTGGCAAGACATCAAGGAAAAATCAGAATTTGAGAACTATAAACCTGCTGTTTTAAAAAATGCGCTGCTGTTAGAGGGATTGTATAGTGAACCCCCCGAAATTGCTGCCGATGCTGAAGCGAGAATCGAGCGCAATTTTCAAGGATGGTTTCGTTATACCATTCTGGAAAAATTATATAGTCTCGAAAATCGTCAAGAGGATTTACTCGCTTTAGAGGAAGAACAGAGTGAAGTGGCTGCTAATGCCTTAATTAAACTAATTTTACTGGCTTTGTTGCCTCTTATCGGCGGTTTAATCGGTATTGTGCTGTTGGTCTTTTTATTAGTGCAGTGGCTGCTCCGTAAACGGCGAGCGCTGCTCTTTTTAGATGATAGTCTCGCTTGGCAAACTAAGTGGGGAGGAGAAACCCTCTGGTGGGGAATAATTATCGGTTTCTTTTTCGTCGGACAAATTGTTTTACCGGTAATTTTCGGGATTTTATCGAGTTTCTTGAGTCTCAATCCCGAAAAATTCAGTCTAGAAGCTAAAGCAATATACGTTGTAGTTAGTTATTTAGCCTTAACAGTGAGCAGTTTATCGGTTTTATATCTAGCAATCAAGCCTTTTCGCCCTTTACCTCCCGATTGGTTTCGTTTTAACCTCTTTAGTCCTTGGCTTCTCTGGGGATTAGCCGGCTATTTTGTCGCTTTACCCCTGGTTATTATCGTTTCTTTGCTCAATCAACTAATTTGGCAAGGACAAGGAGGCAGTAACCCGCTGCTGACTTTAGCCCTAGAATCCCAGAATACCTTCGCTTTGCTCTGTTTTGCCTTTACTGCTTCCCTTGCCGCTCCTTTTTTCGAGGAAATTCTCTTTCGCGGCTTTTTACTAGCTTCTTTGACTCGTTATCTACCCGTCTGGGGTGCTATCGCTCTTAGTAGTTTGATTTTCGCCCTTGCTCACCAAAATTTGTCAGAAGTGCTGCCTTTAACCGTCCTAGGTTGTGTTCTTGGCTTTGTTTACACCCGCTCGAAAAATTTATTATCCTCGATGTTGGTTCATAGTCTCTGGAATGGTGGCACCCTGTTAAGTTTATTTTTATTGGGCAGCGGTGCGGGTTAGGTGAGGTCAAAAGTCTCTTAGTCTAGAGATAACTAATCTCCCCCTTTCAACCCTTGCACTTAATTAGATAACCACATCGTTGCTCACCTTGGTTGATCCAGTGAGTCCGTTCGATCGTACAATCAGGCAGCAGCAGCGCAAACATTTCTAATTCATGGCCACAGATACTGGGATAGGAACCAGCGACCTCAGCAATAGCGCAATGATGCTCGGCCAGGATATAACTATTTTCTGCTTCCAGTGCCACTAATTCTGCCATATAACCCTCCTCTTGGCGAATTTCCAGCAATTTTCTCATTCTTTCCCCTAAAGACCCCTTGCCGAGGCGCAATTGATATTCTGCCGCTTTGCGTTGCCACTGTTTTTTGAGAATTTCCCCCACCTGTTGCTCTCCCACCGTCTCCACGAGAGTATTGAGGAAAGAAACAGCGAAATTATCGTAATTATGGGGAAAACGGCCACGACCTTGACGACTGAGACGATAAATATGCTGGGGTCGTCCTATCTTATTTTGTACCGCAAAATATTCGATCAGTCCTTCCCCCTCCAAATCCTTAAGATGGCGGCGCGTCGCTTGCGGACTAATGCTTAACTCCTCGGCCAAGTCTTGGGCAGTAGATTGACCGTTTTTGAGCAAATATTGTAGAATATCGTCTTTCGTCGAGGCGGGTTGAGTCGTGGTCATGATACCAAAAACAGAGGCTTTAGCGTACAATTGCTGAGGGTCAAGGAGCGGCCAATTACCCCTACAGAGTAACTTGAATAACAGAGGTTTATCAGCATCCTCTCAAATTTTCCGTGACTTTGACAACAGCTTTGTTGTTAATCTATTATATAATCAAGTTAAACAACAGGAAAGTTGTTTAACTGCCTCCCCTGCCTACCGCGTAGAGAGAACACTAACCCCCATGAGTGCAACCACCGTTAAAAACCTCGTTAACCAACCCTACAAGTACGGTTTCATCACCGATATCGAATCGGAAACCATCCCTCGCGGTTTGAATGAGGAGATTATTCGCCTAATTTCGGCGAAAAAGAAGGAACCGGAATTCATGCTCGATTTTCGTCTCCGGGCCTATCATCAATGGCAAAAGATGACCGAACCCAGTTGGCCGCACGTTTCCTATCCTGCCATTGATTATCAAAATATTATCTACTACTCTGCACCCAAACAGAAAAAAGAAAAACTCAACAGTCTTGAAGAAGTTGACCCCACTTTAATCGAAACCTTTGAAAAATTAGGCATTCCCCTTTCGGAACAAAAACGCCTCTCTAACGTCGCCGTCGATGCTATCTTTGACAGCGTTTCTATCGCCACAACTTTTAAAGAAAAACTAGCAGAACAGGGGGTTATTTTCTGTTCTATTTCGGAAGCTTTACAGGAACATCCCGACTTGGTGCAGAAATATCTCGGTACTGTGGTTCCCGTGGGTGATAATTATTTTGCCGCTCTTAATTCTGCCGTTTTTAGCGACGGTTCCTTTGTTTTTATACCCAAAGGTGTCGTCTGTCCGATGGAATTGTCCACCTATTTTCGGATTAATAACGGTGAGACGGGACAATTTGAAAGAACTTTAATTGTCGCTGAAGAAGGGGCATCGGTAAGTTATTTAGAAGGTTGCACCGCTCCGATGTACGATAGTAATCAACTTCATGCCGCCGTTGTGGAATTAGTCGCCCTCGATAATGCGGATATTAAATATTCGACGGTGCAAAATTGGTACGCTGGTGATGCCAATGGGAAGGGAGGTATTTATAATTTCGTCACTAAACGGGGTCTTTGTAAAGGAGTTAATTCTAAAATTTCTTGGACGCAAGTAGAAACTGGTTCAGCGATTACTTGGAAGTATCCCAGTTGTGTCTTAGTCGGCGATAATTCCGTCGGGGAATTCTACTCAATTGCCCTAACTAATAACAAACAACAGGCCGATACAGGTACGAAAATGATTCACATTGGCCGCAACACCAAGAGTACCATTATTTCTAAGGGAATTTCTGCGGGTAACTCCCAAAATAGTTATCGCGGTTTAGTGAAAATGGGACCGAAAGCCAAGGGAGCAAGAAATTACTCCCAGTGTGATTCTATGCTGATTGGAGATAATGCCGAAGCTAACACTTTTCCCTATATTCAGGTGGATAACAACAGTGCTAAAGTAGAACACGAAGCTTCTACCTCTAAAATCGGTGAAGACCAATTATTCTACTTCGCACAACGGGGTATTTCCGAGGAAGATGCTGTCTCTATGTTAGTCAGTGGTTTCTGTAAGGATGTCCTCAGTAAATTACCGATGGAATTCGCCGCCGAAGCTGATAAACTCCTCAGTCTCAAGCTAGAAGGAACCGTGGGATAATCAGTAAAGTAGGGTGGGTTAGGCGATAGCCGTAACCCACCAAAAGCTAAGTTAGGCGATAGCCGTAACCCACCAAAAGCTAAGACAATTTATCCATCAATTGATAATTCGCCGTCAACCCCAAAAACTAATATTTTTGTTCTAGAAAAACATCCCATGAGTGAAGTAATTTTATCGGTAAAAAATCTGACCGCTAGTATTGATGGAAATCAGATTCTTAAAGGAGTTAACCTCGAAATTAAAGCGGGTGAAACCCACGCAATTATGGGGCGCAATGGCTCAGGAAAAAGCACCTTTTCCAAAGTAATCGCTGGACATCCTGATTATGAAGTAACTGGGGGAGAAATAATTTATAAAGGTGAAAATCTTTTGGACAAAGAACCCGATGAACGAGCGCTTATGGGTATCTTTCTCGCTTTCCAATATCCCTTAGAAATCCCCGGCGTTAGTAACCTCGATTTTCTTCGCGTTGCCTATAATGCCCGACAAAAATATTTAGGCTCGGAAGAATTAGATAGTTTTGACTTTGAGGAATTAGTCGAGAAAAAACTAGAAGTTGTCCAGATGAATCCTAGCTTTCTTGGCAGAAGTTTAAACGAAGGTTTCTCTGGTGGTGAGAAAAAACGTAATGAAATCCTCCAAATGGCTTTATTAGAACCTACTTTAGGAATCCTCGATGAAATTGACTCCGGTTTAGACATCGATGCTTTGCGAATTGTTGCCCAGGGAGTCAATCAATTAGCTACTCCCGATAACGCTTTTTTACTTATCACCCACTATCAGCGTCTGCTCAACTACATTGAACCCGATGTTATTCATGTTATGTACGATGGGCGCATTGTCACCAGTGGCGGTAAAGAATTAGCCCTCGAATTAGAAAGAACTGGCTACGATTTCCTCGACGAACAAGTATTAGCCGTTAAGTAATCTAGTTATCAGTTATCAGTTATCAGGAGATTGCTTTTATTTATTCTCCCCACACCCCACACCCCACACCCCACACCCCACACCCCACACCCCACACCCCACACCCCACACCCCACACCCCACACCCCACACCCCACACCCCACACCCCACA
>NZ_JADBUN010000232.1:0-18416 GCF_020245625.1 Microcystis sp. M049S2
ATCGGGAAAATCGACTACATATTGACTAATCGCTGCTCTTTTTGGCTTTGAATAAGAAAAAATTACAATCGGATAAATCGGTAAGACAAATTTCTCATGAAAGCGAGCAAAATAAGTAAACATTCGCCGGTTAAACCACTTTCGGGAACTTTCCTGCGCCTCCAGATGAATCAGAAAAAAAGATTCTTTTTCTCGAAACTTAACCTGTGCGACTAAATCACTTTCATACCTTTCTCCTTCCGTGACATCGGTAAACACTTCTTTGTCTAAAAAAGTAATCGAGTCCCTATCTAAATAATCCATTACTTGAGGAAAAAATAACTCAATAAATTCGACAAAAAAGGTGGAGATTAACTCCTTAAATAAGCGATCATGGTCAATATTATTAGTCATGTAATGTCATCTTAACTAATCTGAACGATGAATGACTACTCTTCTCTATTGTATTCTGAAAAGTCGCCTTTGGCAACGGATTGTTATGACCTCACCCCCTTAACCTACCAGGAGAGGGGGATGCTTTCCGCAAAAAACCCCACAGAAAACGGGTTTCTTGAAGAAACCCGTTTTCTAGTTTAAAGATCAATTGGTCGATTTAAAGAGTGGTTTTCCTTCCGGTAATCGCCTAATTTTCCCCGACTCATCCCGTTCTACTTCTGCAAAAACATAATTGCCATTACTATCTTGCTTTAAGCATAATTTTCCATGTATTTGTTCATAAACAGGTGGACAAAATTGAGGGATTCCTCCAAATTCTACTACCTCACCCCCTAGCTCTTGTAAGATAGGACATAAGATGAGATTTTCCGCCTGATCAAAGACGAAATTATGAGTATTCGGATCTCGTAAAGGGAGAGGATAAATCGGTAAACCCGTCGAACTCGTCAAAGCCTTTCCTGCTGCATCCCTAACTGGCTCTAAAAAAATTGGTTTTCCTTGAGAATTCTTGACAATTTCTTGAGTTTTTACATCCCTTAAAACAATTGTTCCAGTCGGTATAACTTCCTTTTCTCTTAGCCTTAAATGAGCCTGGTGTAAATTCGGTAAATTCGTCTCCGATATGTTAAAATGTTTTGTATATTGAATCGCTGCCTTAACAAAGCCCAAGCGTTCTAATAATACCTGAATCCCTTGCTGATCTATACTGATTAATAAGTCAATATCGCTAACCTTTAGTTCTTCCGCTTTAGCGATCGCCGCTTTAATCAACAAATTAATTGTGTCTGGTTTGCGGTGCTTTTCTTTAACATACATCCCCAAAACTGCACCCACACGACGGGGAATGAAAGGATTTTCCCACATTTCCAAAGCAGAAATCTGGGGAGGTGGGGTCTCATCATAAACATAAGTAAAGAGAAACCCGACGATTTGCTGCTCATATTCCAAGACAAAACCGAAAGATAGAGGTTTTTTAAGCTGATACCCCACATATCCTTCATAGTCAAAATCAGGTTTCAGATTGATCGAGGGATCAGCTTCCGATCGCCTTTGAGCAAAATCTCGCCAAAGAGGAGCGATCGCTATTGCATCTTCAGGTCTAGCTAGTCGTTGATGATACATAGTTTTGCCAAGATTATGCTTGTTTTCCATACTATATTCTGACAAGTCTGCTTTGGCAACAGATAATTAGTCACTGATAAATGATAACTGGTAACTGGTAGCTGATAACTGAACAGATTTTGTCAGCGAAACGTTTTTTTGTCTTAGCTGAAGCGGTAATACGTTTGAGTTATTTTTCTAGGGATTCGGGAATTTTTGTCCAATCAATTAATTGGTGAACTTCGGGAAAGAAAAAGTATAAAAACGCTTCAAAATACTCGGTTAATGCTTCTTTTCAGGGTTCATCATAATTGGCGGTTGTTTGGTTCATGGCGAGTCGCTGTCAATCAGAAAGTTAGGCGATCCTCTAGATTCATTACTCCCCATAAATATCATCAATGCTACTTGTCGTCACAAAACTTCCCATTAGAGCAACCTACATCTACATCTTAGCTAATGTTTCAACAAAGGTTTTATTCTCTCCCTTTGTCACCGGGAAACTCACCTCTAATTCCCAACTTCCTGTCAAGGATGCATTTCTTACCCGTCCACTGGAAGCCGCTATTTTCGCCCCAGTATTTAATTCGGGTGCGGTTAAACCCTGATTTCTCGCACTATTCACCTGATTAACTTAACTCAAGTCATCAGATTCAGCAAAATTGAACAAAACATCGTCAACAGCAGGAAGAATCGGCAACGGAGTAGAAGTAATGACATTGACTGGAAAATATGACTGTGGCTATTTTATGCAAACAATCCCCAATCTTTCAATATCCCTGTGACAGAAATTAACATTTATTACAAGAAACCGGGTTTCTCGAAGAAACCCGGTTTCTCAGTTCTCAATTGCGGGTTGTTGCGAAGATGCGATCGCTAACATAAACTAAGCAGTTAAAGTATTTAACCAATTGATTAAATCTTCAACCGTAGAGAAGTCGAATAAAGCTTCTCCTAATACTTCGACATTATCAATACTTAACTGCATAATTTGAGTTTCTAATGAAGGATTAATCTCCCCTAACTTGCGTTTAAGTTGACGAAGAATCAATGTCTTTTCACGTTCAATACCTTGTTCAATACCTTGTTCAATACCTTGTTCAATACCTTGTTCGATACCTTGTTCAATACCTTGACGCATCCAACTGGTAGTAATTTGCATAACTCCCTCCTGTACGGGTTGACTAAATGTGCTAATCTCTTCTTGGAATTGTCTCTCTTCCACTGGATTAAGATTAAGATAAGTATCAATAAATCCAGAAATTAATTGCATTTTCGCTGGATTTAAGCTTAAAGTGATTAACAAGCGCAGACATTCCGCCTTAACCTTGGCTCGCTCTTTCTCTGCAATGTTCATCTTAGCCATCAAAGCTGAAGCAACTGGATTCTGTTGATTGAGAAAATCTCGCCAATTTAATCGATTTAACTGCACTACTTGATAGTTAAATTCTAATACCTTAAAATCAGGAAAATCGACTACATATTGACTAATCGCTTCTCTTTTTGGCTTTGAATAAGAAAAAATTACAATCGGATAAATCGGTAGGACAAATTTCTCATGAAAACGAGCAAAATAAGTAAACATTCGCCGATTAAACCACTTGCGGGAACTTTCCTGCGCCTCTACATGAATCAGAAAAAAAGATTCTTTTCCTCGAAACTTAACCTGTGCGACTAAATCGCTTTCATACCTTTCTCCTTCCGTGACATCGGTAAATACTTCTTTGTCTAAAAAAGTAATCGATTCCCTATCTAAATAATCGATCAATTGAGGGAAAAACAACTCGATAAATTCGACAAAAAAGGTGGAGATTAACTCCTTAAATAAGCGATCATGGTCAATATTATTAGTCATGTAATATCATCTTAACTAATCTGAGTGATGAATGACTACTCTTATGTATTGTATTCTGAAAAGTCGGTTTTGGCAACGGATTGTTATGATCTCACCCCCTTAACCTACGAGGAGAGGGGGATGCTTCCCGCAAAAAAAACTACAGAAAATGGGTTTCTTGAAGAAACCAGTTTTCTAGAGAAAAAAAACTGGAGCGAGCGCTTTTCGCCACCCCAGTGCTGTCACGGAATTCAATTCTGTATCTAAATTAACACATTATTGGCAGCAAGCATGATTAAGGAAATTGGAAATTTTTCCCAAAGGGGTTTCCAAAGGCTGTAACCTTTACTGACAGGGGATTTCCGGCCTGATAAGGCCAAAGTTTTTGGAGTCTATCCTCGAAAATTAAACTTCGGCGCTGAGATGTTCCCCCAGATGAACGGTTTTTACCCATTTTAAACGTTTAGGACGCAAAGCCATCCGTAGGCTGACACTGGGAATAATAATAAACCAGTGCATCATATAAATCATGCCGCGAATGGTTTGAGCAAGGATGTCTAAACCGAGAACAAAAGTGAATTTTTTACCCGTATTAACCCGGATTAATCCTGTCACCATCCCCCAGAGAGAAAGGGAAAGAGCCAAACCAGTTAAAGGCGTTAAAATCGGAGCTTGATGCTGGGTAATAGTGATTAAAAGATCGGGAATAGCGGCCGCCGGTAAGATATATTGAACGAGCAAAAAAGCAATTAAATCAAACTTTTTCGGCCAAGGCATGGGAGACTTTAAAATTGCTTTCCAATAGTCGAGATAACGCTGAAAACCACCTTCGGCCCAACGATTGCGCTGATGCCATAAAGCGATCGCGGTTTTCACCCCTTCTTCCGCTACTGCGGGAAAATTTAAGACATTAATTTTCCAATTATCGATATGGAGACGAATAGTTAAATCAAGATCGTCGGTGATCGTTTGTTCATTCCAACCCCCGCAACGATTTAAGGCACTACGACGGACAAATTGACCATTTCCGCGCAATTCTCCGATCCCTCCCACTGCGATCCGTTGCTGTTGGAAACAGCTATCAAAGATCATTTCTACCGCTTGTCCTTTTGTCCAGAAGTTTTCGTCGGCATTGGCGATCGCTTTTCGCACCTGTACCGCACCCACTTCTCGATCGTCGAACATTGGGACCACATGACGCAGTAAATCCGAGGATAATCCCGCATCCGCATCGAATACGCCGATAATTTCCCCGTTAGTCAGGGATAAAACCTGATTCAAGGCGCCGGATTTGCCACCTCCAGCATTAGCAGGACGATGGAGAATTTTTAATTGGGGATATTCTAAAGCAAGGCGATCGAGAATTGCACCGGTGTTATCGGTGCTATAGTCATCGACGATCCAAACTTCTAACTTATCTTGGGGATAGTCTAGATGACAGAGATAATTAACCAGTTTCGTGATTACGGTTTCTTCATTTTTGGCCGCTACTAAGAGGGACACCCTGGGGACAGAGGTTAAATCCTTATCCAGTAAGGGAATTGGCGGCGTTTCTGGTTTCGTGAACAGCAGCCGCAAAGCTTGCCCGGATAGTACCATAGTTAGGGCGATAATTGCCCAATAACCCCAACTCAGCCAATGAAGTCCGATAATTATTGTCCAGATCGCCATGAGGCTAAAAGCCGCTTTCTGTCTGCGTCCCGATCGGCCTTGAAAAATTTCGCTCCTAAATTCGTCCTCCTCATCTTCGGGATCGGACCAGTCAGATAGGAGGGAACCAATCGGGTCTAATTCTTCGTTATCATCCTCTCGCGACCAATAATTTTCTGCCATAATCGACTCAGGTTAAGTAACTGTTCAAATAGAAGCTTATTTCTTGCTTTATCTTACCGAAAATTGTTAAAATTTTTAACGGAATCTTAAGTTTTTTTCGGGAAAGAAACCCCAGTTTTTCAGGCTATTGGTTCCTTTTACCCGATAAATGCGCTTTTTTGGGCTAAGATTACTTTGTTTACATTCGTTGAGAAAATTTAACATTTATCCCCTATGTCAAACCTGCTCCTCTGTGTCGGACTGATTTGTGGCTCAATTATTTGGGTGGAGATCGTGCGTGATTGCTATCATGCTCTGGCCCACCATTGGCAGCCCCTTTATCGTCTGCACGTCTGGCATCATCGGGTTTTTCGTCCCGATCTGTCGGTAATGAGCGAGGAAATTTATCGTCGGGCCCACTGGTACAATGATGTACCGGAGGCCTTGGTTATGTTGGCTGCCAGTGTTTTACCGGTACTACTGGCCTACTCTTGGGGTTTCGATCGCCCTTGGTTGGGTTGGTTAGGTTCCCTTTATACTTTGGCTTTTCTCAGTACGGCGATCGGTCGAGGTTTAGGTATCGCCAATCTGGAGGAATTAACCGATTTAACCCATCGTCCAGGGCAATTTGAGAGTTTCCCGGCTCAATGGCGCGTTAATCGTACCTACCACTGGCGACACCATTTTGATAACCAAAAGGCTTATTATTGTGGAACTTTCACCTTTATGGATAAATTGATGGGGACGGCACTTTCTCTCAAGGGTAAAACGATCGCCATTACCGGAGCAAATGGAACTTTAGGGCGATCGCTGTTGAAGTACCTACAATTGAAGGGAGCCAAGGTGATCGCGCTCACTTCCGGGGAGAATGCGATCGCTATTGAAATTAACGGCGAATCAGTACCTGTAAAAACCGTAAAATGGCAAATAGGTGAAGAAACGCAACTTGAGGACCTATTTAAGTCTGTAGATATACTGATTTTAAATCATGGCGTTAATGTCCACGGCCAAAGAACCCCAGAAGCGATCGAATTAGCCTACCAAGTGAATACTTTTTCCGTCTGGCGTTTAATGGAATTATTCTTCAAAACTGTCCGCACTAACGAGCAAATTGCCCGCAAGGAAGTCTGGGTGAATACCTCGGAAGCAGAGGTTAATCCTGCCTTTAGTCCCCTCTACGAACTCAGTAAACGAGCGATCGGTGATATGATTACCCTGCGTCGTTTAGATGCCCCCTGTGTGGTAAGAAAGCTAATTCTTGGCCCTTTTAAGAGTAATTTAAATCCTGTGGGTATTATGTCCGCCGATTGGGTGGCTAAACAGATTATCAAGGCGGTACAGAGGGATAGCCGCAATATTATTATTACTATTAATCCCTTGACTTTTATCACCTTCCCAATTAAAGAATTCTCTGTTTCTACCTACTTAAAACTATTTACTCGTTCCCCAAAAAATCGGGAAAATCCCTAACTATTTAGGGTTTGCAGCAAAAAGTTTGTTGGTGGGGACAGGGTGTGGGGTGTGGGGTGTGGGGTGTAGGGTTTTACCCATTTTCAGGGGGTTAATTACCTAATTTTCAGGGAAAAAGTCCAGGGATTTTCCCCCCGATCACTCCCATATCTGGTACTTTTTGATTGACAAAAGGTCTAAAAGTGTTACCCAACAAGGTTTTCAGATTTATTCAGCAATCCCTAACTATTTATCCTTAATCGGGTATCAAGACTATTTTTCCTCGCACTCTTTCCGATTCACTATAATTATGAGCTGCTGCCACCTGGGAAAAAGTATAGGTGCGATCGATTCTAACAGTTAATTTACCCGATTCGATCGCTTCTTTGAGAAATTGCCAGTCAGACGCTTGTGCTTGAGCAAAAAATATCAGTTTCCCTTTTTGGGGCAACCAAGCACCGAGATAATTTAGGAAGATAATTCCGGGATTTGGGAGGGTGGTTATATAGGTGCCTTGGGGTTTTAAAAGTTGACGACAGTGCCAAAAAGAAGACTTGCCCACAGCATCGAATATTATATCATATTTCTGCTCATTTTTTCTCCAATCTTCTTGGGTATAATCTATAACTTTATCTGCTCCTAAAGAGGTGACATAATCGATATTTTTACTACTACAAACTCCATCTACTTGCGCGGAGAAAATTTTCCCTATCTGCACAGCAAAGCTACCCACTCCTCCCGATGCACCATTAACTAAAATCCGATTCCCCGCTTGAATATTGCCAAAATCGCGCAAGACTTGCAAAGCGGTAGAAGCTGCTAAAGGAGTGGCGGCAGCTTCAATAAAACTCTGATTATGCGGTTTTTTAACTAATAGGGAAGCGGGAATAATTGCATATTCAGCATAGGTTCTACCGGGTAATTGATTGACAAAACCAAAAACCTCATCTCCGATCTGGAATTGTTCCACCTGACTGCCTTTTTCAACGATAATTCCCCCATAATCAAAACCTAATTGCAGGGGAAATTTATTACCTGTGGCTATTTTGAGCATCCCCCGACGAATCTTCCAATCAATCGGATTAATTCCCGCTGCCATAATCTTAATTAAGACTTCTTTCCCTTGGGGAATTGGCTTTTCTATGTCTGTGTATTCGAGAACATTACTATCGCCATAGCGATTAATGATAATAGCTTTCATAATTAAGAAAAAAGTTGATAAAATAGTAGAGGAGCAAAAGTAATGACCAAGAGAACCAAAATCCAAACTCGTCCCGCTAAAAGATTATAATCTTGCCCTAATCTTGACCAAGAGTGACCGGCGATAAAATGACCAAACAGAAACTCAAAACCCACTGTTAATAGTAACCAAATTAAACCGATAGTAATTGCTTGACTGGAGGATTCTAGATGCCAAAAATAGACAAGATTGCCAATATAAAGACTAAAAAAAATGATTCCTATCAGGGTAGAAATTTGATGAGCGCGTAGTTCATCGAGATATTTTCCGTAGGTGCTTTCCCTGAGAATACCGTTACTAATTCCGATTACGATCATCGGGAGCCATGCAACAATGTAGCGACTAATCATAAGTTGTTGGTTTAGAACTCGCTCTAATTAGATTATATACTTCAGCTGCCCTTGGCAAATCTCTCAAGGCAAGAGAAAAAGAGAAAAATCTCACTTATCCGACTAATTAGCCATTTTTCGACTCTCTTATTCTTTGTGTGATCTCGCGTAGCGAGCGCGTTGCGACCAGTTTAACTTACTATAGAAGCGATCAATCTTTGTGTCCTCTGTGTCTGGAGTGGTTCTTTCAACTCGCTCGCCAGCAGGACTGTATCTTAGAATACATTTTACTCACTAAACCTAAGAGAGCCATTTTTCTAGTTATTATCGCCTCGATCTACCCGAGGGACAATTCTTGATTTTTACCATAGGTATATAAAAAGGGAAAAAAAGGCGTGTAAAAGAACTAACATCTATAAATATAATCTATTTGTAAGAGGTTCACACGCCCGGACAGCTTTAAACATCCGCTTTCAATCTATCATCCCCCATTAGCGCCAATATAGATGTAATCTTGATCCTGTTCTGACTATGATATGTATCAACAAATGCTGATGGGTTACCACAGAACAGGGGGTGACAGTAGGGTAAATTGTTAATTTTTTTGCTAATTCAGCTACATTATCCTAAAAATGTCACACTAGAGGTAGGGGATCGTCAGCGATCAATCATCAGCTTTCAGCAATTTTTGACTATTTCCCCGGGGTATTGCTGGCAGCCGATGGGAAAAAAGATTAACTTCAACCCTGACGTTATCTGCTATCGAGGAGGCTAATTCTATGGATAATACGGAAACAATCTCAGTCGATCGGGATACCAACAAACTCTATAATAAAATTCTCGTGGCTGTGGATTATCAAGATCCCACTCCAGAGGTGTTGAATACGGCTATTCTCTTAGCGAAAACCTACGCTAGTGAGTTGCGAATTGTTTATAGTCTGTCCAAACCTTTGACCCCCTACACGGAAACTTTTATTTATGGTAATCTGATCGGTTATGGTGGCGGTTATCCCCCCGATATGATCGCCTTAGAACAGCAAATCACCGAAGAAATGCAAGCAGAATTACAAGCTTGGTTAAACGGTTTAGTCGATCGAGCTAAGGAAGATAATATCACGGCCAAGGCTGATTATTATATCGGTGATCCGGGACAGAAAATTTGTCAAGTTGCCCAGCAAGAGGGGATAGATTTAATTATTGTTGGTCGTCACGGTCGATCGGGTTTATCTGAGTTAATCTTAGGTAGTGTCAGTAATTATGTGGTACATCATGCTCCCTGTTCAGTTTTGGTGGTACATATCACTCATTAATTAGAAAGGGTTGAAATCCATTTTTTGCTGTCCATTGAATTGCCCCATCTCTCCCAGTCCAGTAAGTCTTAATACTGGCCTTTCTCAGTTGATTTCTGGCATTACGGGAGAGATTGTTAGTAACAGCGATCGCTGTTTGAGGTCGAATGGACTCTAACCATTGTTTATCTAGATTGCTTCCCTGCCATAATAACACTAGGGGGCTGAATTTTTGGGATAAATTAACGGGAATTTTCGGGTTGACAATCCATAGCCAGGATTGATTTTTTACCTGAAATTTAAATAAATTTTTCTCGAGCAATTGTCCGGTAATTTCGCCGAGATTAAATTTTTCTAACTGGGATAAATTAATAGTTTTTTTGATCGGTATGCTCTCACTGATAGTTGAGAATTGCGCCGGATTATTGACAGTTATTGCCCCTTGTATTTGATTAATTCCCTCCTGTCGCAAAAAGGGTAAAACTGTATAACGTGCTGTTGCGGGTTCCTCCCCATTAATTAACAGGGTATTTCCTCGATTTTGAATAATGATTACCGGTTGCGATTTGGTGGCTAAAACTGTCACCTGAGTTAAAGTAAAATGTTGATAAATAATCGGTATTAAAATTAAAGTGAGGATAAATAAACCGACTAAATGCCACCGTTGACGAAACCAGACATTGCAGCAGATTAAGGTAAGGCAAATATAAATAATTAACATCACTCCTAAAGATAATTTACCTGTGGAGTAGGTACTAAAAGGAAGCAGACTAAAAAAGTTGGTAATTTGCAGTAATAACTCTAGAGGGTAATAGAGAATACTAGCGCTGATACTGCCCAAAGGGGGATAAATTAAACCTAAAAAAGCAGTAAAAACTCCTCCTAAACTAATTAGGGTAACTAGGGGGGTTGTGATAATATTAATGGGGATATTATAAAGAGCAATCGAGTTAAACGTAAACATTAATAAAGGCATAGTCCAGAGAGTGGCAGCTAGACTAATAGCTATAGGTTCAGCGATTAAATTAGGTAAATAGTCAATTTTATTTTTCAGGAAAGGAACGGTAATAATTAATCCCAAAGTCGCTAAAAAACTTAACTGAAATCCTAAATCCCAAATCCAGAGAGGTTGCCATAATAATAGAATTGTAGCCGCTAGTAACAGGGAACCTAAACTATTAACTTGTCGATTATAAAGCAGACCGATTAATGCCCCAATTCCCATCAAAATCGCCCGCAGGACTGAAGGTTGTAACCCTGTTAAAGTACCGTAAATTATTAAGATAGTAAGGGCAATAATAAACTGTTGTTTGGGGGATAAATTGCGAGTAATAGTTAAAACAAATCCCAACAAAATAGCCACATGAAAGCCAGAAGCTGCTAAAATGTGAGCTAATCCAGTTTTAATAAATAAATCAGTGATTTTTGCTGGCAAATTAACTGCTTGTCGTCCGAGGGTAATCGAACTTAATAAAGTCCCTTTTTCTTGGCCTAGTCCTTGAATTTGTGCCTCAACAATGCGCTGACGAATCTGCCAAACTCCCCAAGTCGGTGACTTTTTATTGATAATTATTTCCCCTTTTAAACCAGCAAAAGCACCCCGAAGAGCTAGATAATTAGCAAAGTC
Source organism: Microcystis sp. M049S2 (assembly GCF_020245625.1). Lineage (NCBI taxonomy): Bacteria > Bacillati > Cyanobacteriota > Cyanophyceae > Chroococcales > Microcystaceae > Microcystis > Microcystis sp. M049S2. Next base: position 11,114 of record NZ_JADBUN010000232.1, read on the forward strand.
AAAAGCATTGGGATTATTGGCACGACGGGGACGATACAGTAATCCTTTAATTGTTATTTCTTGTCCGGGATAAACCTGATTTTCTGCTAGATTTGGCAGAGTAACGTAGAGTTTACCCGTGGATTTTTTTGTTGGTAAATCCTTGAGGCTAAATTCTTTTACTTCTAACCAAAATTGTAAATTTTCTCGGCGATTGAGACGAATTTCTGATATAATATTGCCCGTGATTTTAATAGAGTTAACTACATTATTTTTTAAAAGATGACTGATATCATTTGCGCTGGGGTAAGGAGTACGAATTTCCAGATAAACAACCGCAAAGATAGCTATTAATCCCGCTATCAGCCAAATTTGTTTCGGGGGACTTTGCCACCAAAAACGACGGATAAAAGTTGTGGTTAACAGGGTAATTAAACCAAGAATAATAATTCTAATTACCACTTCTTGCCATCGGTTTAACTGGGGACTAAAATCTAGCAGACCTGTAGATAATAATCCCAGAATATAGGCTAAACCAAGAATAACGCTATTAGGGCGATTCATAGAAATTTTTGTCAAAGAATTTCAGAATTAGGGAGCATTATTTTTACCTAATATTAGCGAAAATCGAGATTAAAAAGTAACTTAGCATAAACACTATGGGGATCGTTAAATGTAGGTAACTTCAATAATTCCTGCTGAAAATTTTGCCATTCCTGCGTCAAAGGGTGATTATTTTTAGTGAGAGGAGGAAGATAGGTTTGCAAGAAATTAGAAAAAAGTTCTTCTTGCCAACTTTGCGATCGAGGATATTCTTTAATACTCCAATCATCCCCTAATTTAGCTGTTTTTGCTGCGTATTGCACGGCCGCTTCTAGACCACCAATTTGATCAACTAAACCAATTTTAACCGCATCTTTTCCCGTCCAGACACGACCTTGGGCTACAGTTCTAACCTTGTCTGGTGATAATTTTCGTCCCTGGGCCACCGTCTCGATAAATAAATCATAAAACTGATTAACTGACCCCTGATAAATTTCTAATTCTTGGGGATTTTTCGGTCTGGTAATAGTAGATATATCGGCCAATTTTCCAGTTTTAACCGTATCCCAATCGATGCCATTGTTATTAGCAATCTTTTGGATATTTAACAATAATCCAAATACACCGATCGAACCAGTAATTGTATCATGATCGGCAAAAATTCTTTGACCCCCCATCGCAATCCAATAACCCCCAGAAGCAGCCACATCACCCATAGAAATAATTACTGGTTTTTTCGCATCTAAACGCTTAATTTCCCGCAGAATTACCTCAGAAGCGGTGGCACTTCCCCCCGGACTATTAATTCTCAAAACTACCGCTTTCACCTCCTCCTTCCCCTGTAATTTTCGCAGTTCCTTCGCCAATTTATCCCCACCGATTTGGCCTCTATCTCCCTGACCTTCTACGATTGTCCCTTCTGCATAAACTATCGCTATTTGATTGCTACTATTTTCCTCCTCATCGAGAGAACTAGCATAATTAGCTAAAGAAATTTGCGAAAAAGAGCCAGAATTTTCCTCCTCATTAGTTTTATTTTTTGCTTCTCCTGTCAACTCTTTAGCCAAAACAATTACTCGATCTAAATAGGCAACTTCATCGACAAAACCCACCTTTTTCGCCGTGGTTGCTTCCAGAATACCTTGAGTATCAGAAATAGTTTGCACCTGTTGGAGGGTTAAATTGCGACTTTTGGCCACTGTGGAACTATAATTAGACCAAATTGTATCGAGTAGGGTTTGCAGCTGCTGACGATTCTGGACACTTAAATCCTGACGCGTATAGGGTTCCACTGCACCTTTAAAAGAACCCACTTTTACCACTTGTACCCCCACACCATACTTTTCTAGTGCATCGGCAAAAAAGGTTTGTTGACTACTTAAACCATTAATTTCCATTCTCCCCACGGGATTAATAATGACCTTTTCAGCAACGGAAGCAAGATAATATTCCTTTTCCGTCCATTCCATATCGTAGGCGATAATTTTTTTACCTGATTGGCGAAAATTTGCCAAAGCTTGCCGCACTTCCGTCAGGGTAGCATAGCCATATTCACCGACAGTGCCGCGACCGTAGAGTAACAGACCGACAATATTATCATCAAGGGTGGCCTTTTCGATCGCCGCTATCACCTGTCGCAAATTTAAAGTGGTCGTACTCTCACCGGTCAAACTATCGGCTAAACTGGAACTAGGGGGAGCATCGCTGATATTGGTGGCCAAGTTAAAAACTAAGACCGATTTTTCCTTAACTGAGGAGCTATCGCTAGAAATAAGCAAGGAAAGCAGTAAAAATGCTAATCCTCCCACACCTAAGACCGAAAATGCCAATAATCCCAATAAAGTTCCCAAGCAACTAGCGAAAGTTTGTTTAAAAAACTGGCCCATCGGTTTTCATCTGCTACTAATTATCCTGTTTCCTATTGTAGGGATTCCCCGCCCAGAAACAAGTTTTTTCTTTCCGAACAAATGTACTAAAAACCTTGGAGATAGTGACTGAAGTTGTGAAGTGTCAAGGGATCGGCTAAGATTGTGATAGATAATTTCCAGTAAAAGAGATGAATCAATTAAAACCCAAACTTGTCAATTATCCAGATTGGGATCGAAAAGAACAAATTAAACGAAATCGTTCGGCTTTGGCTATCTTAGAACAAAGACGACAAAAACGGTCACAAATAACCGATGAGCAAGACCAAGAAATTTCCCAGTGTTTGCTCAATTTTCAGACCGCGATTGATAATGCTCGTCCTTTGGGTTCAAAGCTTTATAGCCTTGGCTAGAAACTCTAAAGATTGGCAAACAAACGGCTGATAATTACAATATTGATGTGGATATTATTAAGTAGCTGGACACAATTAATTAGACATATCTAACTACCTCTTGCATGAGTGCCTTTTGCCTATCCTAACTAAGAAGTTAATTTTGTCCTATTACTTATTCTTGCTCATTGGCAGTTATAAAAAAACAATATCGGCTCTCTTATTCTTTGTGTGATAAGTTTAACTTATATGGTAGCGATCTTTGTGTCCTTTGTGTCTCTGTGGTTCCTTCCACACTACTACCAATGTCAAACATTTTCGGGGATTTGCAGAAGCTTTAAATTGGCAAGATATTAACATATAACAGCTTTAAGCTTGATCATTTTTTCACTTTAACTACTTAATCTTATGCAGTTTATTGATCGCGCCGAAATAGAAGTAGAAGGGGGTAAGGGAGGTGATGGAATTGTCGCTTTCCGTCGGGAGAAATACGTCCCCGCCGGCGGTCCGGCCGGAGGTAATGGGGGAAAAGGTGGTTCGGTGATTTTTGTGGCGACTCAGAACCTGCAAACCCTGCTAGATTTCCAGTATAGTCGCTATTTTAAGGCCGATGACGGTAAACGGGGCGGCCCGAACAACTGCACCGGGTCCAACGGTAGCGATCGCATTATTAAAGTTCCCTGTGGTACAGTGGTTTACGATCTCGATAGCGAGGAAATTATCGGCGATTTGGTCACTCCCGAACAGACTTTAATCGTGGCTGCCGGAGGAAAAGGGGGATTAGGCAACCGCCACTTTTTAAGCAATAATAATCGCGCACCTGAATACGCTTTACCCGGTTTAGACGGGGAAAAACGCCATTTACGCCTAGAATTGAAGTTATTAGCGGAAGTGGGCATTATTGGGCTGCCCAATGCGGGAAAATCCACCCTAATCTCGGCCGTTTCCTCTGCTCGTCCCAAAATCGCCGATTATCCCTTTACGACTCTCATTCCTAACTTGGGAGTGGTACGCAAACCCACGGGAGATGGGACGGTATTCGCCGATATTCCGGGATTAATCGAGGGAGCGCACCTAGGAATCGGCTTAGGACACGAATTTTTGCGCCATATCGAACGTACACGCCTGTTAATTCATCTTGTCTCTTTGACATCAGAGGACCCGATCGCCGATTATCAAATTATCCAAGGGGAATTAGCCGCCTATGGTCGAGGCTTAGAAAAGCGATCGCAAATACTGGTTTTCAACAAAATTGATGCTGTGGACGAGGAAACGATAGATAACTACCAAAAGCAGTTTGCTAAAATAACCAATGCCGAGATTTTGACTATTTCCGCCGTAACAGGAGCCGGATTAACCACTCTACTCGCCAAAGTTTGGCAGCAATTAGAGCAACTGGAGAGGGTCGAGGATGAAACCCCTTCCCTGTTTTCCTAAAATCGCTCGTTAGTTGTTGAGCTGCCGGGGTGCGGGTGGTCGGCGATTGCTCGGTCTTCTTTCCGTACCTTCAAAGTTACCATTAGAACGACGGGTGCGGCGCTGTTCGCCTTCATTTTCGGCCGCATAGACTTCTAGATAAACAGAGCGACCCGCACTCGCGGCCGCCATTTCTAGGGTAGTTCTAATCGCCTGTAAATTGCGTCCTCCCCGGCCGTAAACTTTGCCTTTATCGGCATCATCGAAGGCTACACGCACCCAAAGACGTTCATTTTCCTTACAGCGCTCGATATCCAATCTCAGACTGGCTGGATCTTCCAAAAACGGCTCGATCATAAATTTCACCAGTTCGAGATAATTGGGGGTACTAGGCATTGATTTTCTCGAAAATTTTCTGTTTGGTGAGAATGCCGCGCACGGTGTCCGTCGGTTGCGCTCCTTGTTGTAAGCGTCGGATGATTCCTTCTTCATCCAGACGCACTTCATCGGTACGGGGATTGTAGAATCCTAACTCCTCTAGGGGACGACCATCGCGACGACTGGTGCTAACGGCCGCAACGATACGATAACTGGCTTCGCGTTTTTTACCAAAGCGTTTTAGACGTAATTTGATCATAGCTACTCAAAAATTCTTCTTTCCGATTCTAACTCATCCCGGCGGTATTTCCACAAGTGGCGATCGAGGGAACGGTCGGCAGCCATTGGATATTATTGAAAATAACGCCAATATCTTAATGGTGAGGTACAAGGTTTAAGTGTGTTAGTTTTCGCTAACACACCTAAAATTAAGATTAAAGTTTTTACCCTTCTCTAACCGTAAACTTTCCCATAATACTCTTGATATTCTTTGGATAACAAGGGTTGCCACCAATCCCGATGATCGAGATACCATTGAATGGTTTTTCTTAATCCCCCCTCTACCGTTTCTTCAGGTTGCCAACCTAATTCGGTGCGAATTTTACTGGCATCAATAGCATACCGGCGATCATGTCCGGGCCGGTCCCTGACAAAAGTAATTAAATTCCGAGCGGGTTTCACGGGTAAATCGGTGGCCAATTCATCCATTAAATCACATAACATCCTGACTAAATCGATATTTTTTACCTCATTATTTCCGCCAATATTATAGGTTTCTCCCGCTTTTCCTTTGTGAATAACTGTATCTAAAGCTTGACAATGATCCCGCACATATAACCAATCTCGAACATTTTGACCATCACCATAAACAGGTAAAGGTTTACCCAAAAGAATATTAATACACATCAAAGGAATTAACTTTTCGGGAAAATGATAGGAACCATAATTATTAGAGCAATTAGTAATAATTGTCGGCATTCCGTAGGTATGAAAATAAGCTCTCGCTAGATGGTCACTCCCCGCTTTTGAGGCAGAATAGGGACTATTAGGAGCATAGGGAGTAGTTTCGGTAAAAGCTGGATCATCTACTCCTAAACTGCCATAAACTTCATCGGTGGAAACGTGCAGAAAACGATATTTATCGGGTTGATGATTACTTAACCAATGTTGCCGAAAACTTTCTAATAGAGTAAAAGTTCCCACCACATTAGTTTGGACAAAAGCCCCAGGGCCAAGAATTGATCGATCCACATGGGATTCGGCGGCAAAATGGGCAACTGTATCGATATTTTCACCTGCAAATAATTCATCAACCAAAGCTCGATCGCAGATATCCCCTTGCAGAAAACGGAAATTCTTTCTATCTTTCAGTGTCGCTAAATTATTCAAATTGCCTGCATAGGTAAGAGCATCGAGAACAATGACACGATCCTCAGGATAATTCTCGCACCAATGATGAACAAAATTCGAGCCGATAAATCCTGCCCCACCAGTAATTACTATGCTTCTAGCTTGATTTTCTGTCGCCATGGCCACCTCTAGCAAAAGTTCGCTACTTATTTTAGGCCTTTTTGCTTCACACTTCTTCATCAAAAGTGATCTGATCGGAGTGATAATCCGGCGGTTCAACGTGAATTAAAATTCTCACAGGGCTAAATTGTTGGCTTAATCTTGCTTCTACCGCTTCCGTGATTGCGTGAGCAGTTTCCACATCTTCAGCGGAGACAATTAGGTGCATTTCTATAAATACCTGTCTTCCCACCACTCCCCGAGACGCGATCGCATGACAGTTAAGCACCCCCGGCACCTCCAGGACAATTTGATGAATCACTTCAGGAGCGATCGCCATTTCATCCACTAACAAAGGTAAATTCTCCATCAGGACTTTCCAACCACTGCTAAACACCAAAAAAGCGACAGGAAAGGACAAAATCGCATCTAACCATTGTAATTGGGGAATATTAGCCGTATTGCCTACCCAAACCCCAACTAACCCCAATAAAACCGTAATTGTCACCCACACATCACTCATGGTATGACGAGCATCGGCAATCAAAATCACACTACCGACACGCTGCCCCACGGATCTCTCATAATAGGTGACAAAAATATTCACCCCTAAAACGATAATTAATAGCCATAATTCCGGACCTGCAATCTCGACAGGTTTTCCTCCTTTGATAATACGCATGATCGCCCCTTGCAAGATTTCAAAACAGGCAATCCCCAAAAATGCGGCGATCGCTAAAGCTCCGATCGCTTCGTATTTCAGATGTCCGTAGGGATGATCTCGATCGGGATAGGGAGAGGAAAACCGCATCGCTACCAATCCCAAGACATTATTAGCACTATCGGTGACACTATGGAGAGCATCCGCTTGCAGACTCAAAGAACTAATTCTCAAACCCACCCCCGCTTTGATCGCCATAACCAACATATTCAGCAGCAGGGTGATCCAGAGAACTTTTTGGACGGTAGCCCGATTATCTTTTAAAACAGCCACAGGATTATCAGTTATCAGTTATCAGTTATCAGTTATCAGTTATCAGTGGGTAAGTTATCAGTTAAGTAGGTAGGCGTTAAAAATTATCAGATCCCCCCGCCTATCGGCACCCCCCTTATCAAGCTGTCCTTTAGTCACATCTTTCTTAACATTTCAAACCTTTGTAGCACAAGGCTTTCAAGACTCGGTTAACAATTTGTAATATTCCTTGTTGACACCCTTACTGA
>NZ_JADBUN010000233.1:0-16883 GCF_020245625.1 Microcystis sp. M049S2
CTAGGGTTTTCATCCTATTTTAGAGAGGTATCTCCAGTGTTTTATACTTTAAGTAGAAGCTTTTGAAATTGTCTATAGCAGTGATCCATCAGCTATCGGGGGAATATCCCAACCCTCCCTGATTTTGCTCTATAAACAAGGCTAAATACAGTTATTTTTCCCTAGAAGTTTTCCTAGTAACCCCTATCAACGGTTTAACTTAGGTTGAGATTGATTATATGCCTACCATCGACATATCGGGAGTATCCCACAGTTACGAGTTATTTTCGCCCCAAGCGGATAAACCGGTTTTAGTCTTTATACACGGTTGGCTGCTGAGTCGTCACTACTGGCAGCCTTTGGTAGATATTCTCTCCCCGGATTATCCCTGTCTAGTTTATGATCTCCGGGGCTTTGGCGACTCCCAAAAAATCACCTCTAACAGTCCTCCTAGCAGTTATAACCTTGAATCCTACTCCCAAGACGTTATTACCCTTCTTAACCGCTTAAACCTCGATGCTGCTTGGTTAGTCGGTCATTCCCTCGGTGGTAGTGTGGCTTTGTGGGCCGCGGATATCTGTCCTGAACGGATTAAAGGGGTAATCTGTATGAATGCCGGCGGCGGCATCTATCTAAAGGAGGAATTTGAGCGATTTCGGGAAGCCGGAAGACAGATTTTAGAGAGAAGACCGCCCTGGTTGCCCCATGTTCCCTTGATTGATGTTTTATTCTCGCGGATGATGGTCAAGCAAACCCTAAGTAAAAAATGGGGCAAACAGCGCGTGATTGATTTTGTCCGGGCCGATTACCAAGCGGCCCTAGGGTCACTTTTGGAAACCACCACTATCGGCGAAGTTCATCTTTTACCGCAGATTGTCTCCCGTCTCCCGCAGCCGGTCTATTTTCTGGCGGGGAAAGAGGATACGATTATGGAAGTTAAGTACGTTAACCATCTGGCCAGTTTTCATCCCTTGTTTGAAACTGGCGGCAACGTGATTGAGTTATCCGGTTGTGGTCATTTTGCCATGCTTGAACAAACAGCAGCGGTGGCCGAAAAGATGATGGCTATTTTAAATCAGCATCGGGGTTAGGTGTTGGGGTTTTAGGGTTTTAGTTGAAATTCCCCCATCACCCCATCACCCCATCACCCCATCACCCCATTCCATCCACAGATACTGTTATGAAGTGAAAATTTATGTAACAATGACTCTATAAGGGCGATTTTTTACCGATCGCCGAGGCCGTCTATTAATCGAATCGATGTCTTTGAAGAACGTAGTCCCAAACTGGAAACCTGACTTTCCTTCCCCATTCTTGCCACTACTAGCGGAATTTTTCTCCTTTTTGTGTTACCCACGGGAATTTTTGAGCTATTGCTGAGATTGGCATTTTGTCACTTCCCGTTAGTTGAATTCAACAAAAGAAGCTGTTTAGGAGCAATTTATGTTACACCGCAAGATTTATCAATTCTGTATGGATGGTCAGGAAGTCTGCATTTTCTTGCGCGATCAGCAAAGATGGATTGATAATGCTCGTATTATCGATCTAGAAAGCGATCTCGTCACCATTCGCTACGAAACAGAAGAAGAAGACGAGATTAGTTCTTGGGAAGAAATGGTGCGTTTAGAAAGTATCGGTGCGGTGAGCAGAAAACTGGCCTCCGTGTCGCGGACGAATCCTGATATTAATGTCTCGGAAGATTGTCCGGAAGCAGAACAACTTTATCCCCATTCTCCCGATAGCTTAGATTAATTTTGTCGATTTAAATTACAGTGGCTAGAAGTCCCGAGGTTTGAACAGTGACCAAGGGACTTTTAGGGAATGGAAGGGAAGACAGCCAGTAAGAATCACCACTTGTTCTAAAATTATCGTCAAAGCCGCCAGATTTTCTCTATTATCAGCTGCAGGAGCAAAATGAATTCTAATCCCTACTTCGCTGGCAAGGATATCTATCAAAAATTTGTGGCAGTAGTAATAATTTTAATTAGTTGTTGGTTAGTAACTTTTCCCGCCTTCGCTGGCTCTGCCCCTCTAGAAGTTAAAATTAGTCTAGGCTCCGGGCAAGGAGAATTAAAATTCTTTCCTAGTCAACTAGACTTTATTGCTGGACAAAAATACAAATTAATTCTCGATAATCCCAGTCCCACTAAACATTATTTTACCGCTAAAGACTTTGCCGATGCTAGTTGGACGCAGAAAGTTGAAGCGGGAAAAGTGGAGATTAAAGGGGCAATTCACGAACTAGAATTAAAACCTAATGCACAGGCAGAATGGGTGATAGTTCCCCTCAAAACTGGTAAGTATAAATTAATCTGTACTATTCCGGGTCATGCCGAGGCGGGAATGGTGGGAGAAATCGTCATTAATAACCCATGAATTTAAGAAAAATTGTCTCCTTTGCTTTCCTATTATTTATTCCCCTATCGGTGGTCGCTAGTCGTCTTAATTGGGGAGATCAAGCTATTTTTATCACTGCCGCTTTATCGATCATTCCCCTGTCAATTTGGTTAAGTACGTCTGTGGAAAGAGTTGCCGTAGTCACCGGGCCAACTTTGGGAGGATTAGTTAATGCTATCTTTGGCAATACTACCACTTTAGTTATTGCCTTAATTGCCCTAAAAAAAGGCTTGGTGGACATCGTACAAGCCAGTATTACTGGCAGTATTCTCAGCGATTTATTATTATTTATGGGCATGGGAATGCTCACGGGAGGAATTCGCTACAAAGAGCAGGAATTTAAACCGATTTTAGCGCGGGTAAATGGTTCTTCCATGACTTTAGCAGTAATAGCGATCGCTTTACCAACTTTGGTAATATATACTTCTAACGTGGTGGAAGTTGCCGATATTCTCAGTCTTTCCCTAGTCACCGCTACGGTTTTATTAATAGTTTACGGGTTAACTTTATTATTTTCCCTGAAAACCCATAGCTATCTCTACGAAGTGGGATTAAGTAACGAAAATACCCCCGACAATCAGGTTAGTGAGGAAGAAAAAGCTCAAGTCTGGATTTGGTTACTTGTGCTGCTTACTTCCACCGTAGCTGTAGCTTATGAGTCGGATTTATTTGTTGATGTAGTGGAATCGGTGATGGAAGGATTTAATCTCACTCCTCTCTTTATCGGGGTGATTTTCATTCCTTTAATTAGCGATGTTTCTGGAATAGTTACCGTCATTCAATTAGCCCTAAAAAATCAGATGGATTTAACGGTTTCCGTGGCTATGGGTGATAGTTTATTGGTGGCTTTATTCGTGGCACCTTTATTAGTTTTTATCGGTCAATTTTGGCAGCAACCGATGGATTTAAATTTTAATCCCTTTAACGTGGTGGCTTTGATTGTAGCGGTGGTTGTCACTAATTTAATCAGCTTTACTGGTCGTTCCAATTGGTTAGATGGAACCCTATTACTAGCCACCTATTTAATCTTGGCCGTGGCTTTTTATTACCATCCCACCTAGCCAAAAAAGAGATTTAGGTATTTTCTGATATTTCTGTCTTAGAATGGATCAATATCACCTTACTGCCGCAGGATTGCTGATGATGAAAAGAGGGTTTTGGTTTGTCGTCGGGTTAGTAGTAACGATAATTCTGCTTCCTTCCCTAGTTCTTTCTAATTCCATCGGTGAACAGGGAATTTATGCCGATCGCCTGCGGGGGGAACCCTATAATTTATTAGGGCGAAAAATTGCCATCGGTCAAGTGGAAATCGGCCGACCGGCTCAGTTCGGTTATGATAAAGTGGCAGCTTGGCAGCCTCCCTATAAATTAGCCGGTGTTTTTTTTCGCGATCAAATTGCCAAACCCAACACCTATCTAGATAATCACGCCGCTATGGTGGCAACGGTGATGGTCAGTGATGATAAAAAAATCCCCGGAGTGGCCCCAAAAGCGAGATTATATTCGGGGGCGGTGGGTTCTTTGCGACGCGGCGGACAACCGGAAGAATGTCTTACCAGTCAAAATATTGCCCGACAAAATAGCGGTGATGTGCGAGCAATTAACTTTAGTTTTGGGGAATCTTTGCAAAGAGATCAGCGACAGGAACCAAAATTAGATGGTCAAGCTTTATTAACTCAATGTGTTGATTGGTCATCGCGAGTTGATGATGTTCTTTATGTAATTGCCGGTAATCAAGGTAAGGGAGGAATTCCCATTCCCACCGATCATTTTAACGGCATTACTACCGCCTATACAGCCAAAAGAGAAGGAAAATTTACTAAAGTTGATTTTGCTAATATTAGTGCTTTGCCGGTGGGTATTGGTCGCAGTTTAATTAAACGGGAAATTAATGATGGTTTGCGGCGGTCAATTAATTTAGTTGCTCCCGGCAATAAAATAGAGCTTTATGACCTCAAAGGTAAATTAAATACTGTTAGTGGCACCAGTTTCGCCGCTCCTCATATTACGGCATCCGTGGCACTTTTACAAGAATACGGCGATCAACAAATTAATCAAAAAAATCCCCATTGGAGTCTCGATTCTCGTCATCATGAAGTGATGAAGGCAGTAATGCTTAATGCTGCCGATAAAATTAAAGATACGGGTGATGGCTTACGGTTAGGTATGAGACGGACAGTCTTAACTAAAGACCAAAAAACTTGGTTAGAGTCCGATGCTTATAAAGACCCGAAAATTCCTTTAGATATACAGATGGGGACGGGACATCTTAACACTTTTCGCGCCTACCAACAGTTTAGTAATGGTCAATGGTCCGCCGCAGAATCTATTCCTGCTATTGGTTGGGATTACGCTACAGTTACCGCTAATAGTTATCAAGATTATGCCCTAGAGAAGCCCTTAAAAGCTAATAGTTTTGTTTCGATCACTTTAGCTTGGGATCGTTTGGTAGAACTAATCGATACTAATCGCAATAATCTCTATGATCTCGATGAAAGTTTCCGGGATCGCGGCCTGAATAATTTAGATGTTTATCTTTTACCTGCTCAAGAGGATAATAATACTAAATACACCTGTGCTTCCCTGAGTGATAGTGATAGTTTAGAGCATATTTTTTGTCCTGTACCCATCTCTGGAAACTATAAAATTCGGGTTCTTTATCGTCAACAAGTTAATGATAAAGAACAAGCTTTTGCTCTCGCTTGGTGGACGGTTCCTGAATAATAAAAATGATAGTAAGTAGGTAGGTGTTAAAAGTTGTCAGACATCCCCCTTATCAAGCTATCCATTAGTCAGATCTTTCTTAACAAAAAGAGAAGAAACTTAAAAAAAGGGGAAACGATTGATAGGTATAGTTTTGAAAGAAGGAATCAAGGTGGAGGTAAGCAAAAAAATGGAGAAATGGGCAGCCCAAGAATTACAATATGCAGACCTAGGGGACACCAGAAGAAAGAAAAGGTTAATCAGTATCGTAGAAAACTTGGCCAGCCAACCTAGAACAAGTGTGCCACAAGCTTCAGGAAATCTAGCCGCAGCGAGTGCCACCTACGACTTTTGGAATTCCCCCTATTTTCACCCGTCAGATATAATTGCCGCCCAAGCCAAAAGTACAGTAGAAAGAATCAAAGAACATCTAATAAGTAGGTAGGCGTTAAAAGTTGTCAGATGCCCCCCTTATTAAGGGGGGATTAAGGGGGGACTAAGGGGGGATCGGCACCCCCCTTATCAAGGGGGGCAGGGGGGATCGAACCTAAAATCCATTTTTAATTTAATTATAACCAGCTACTTATATTCAACAAGTCAGATCGGCTCGATTTTGTGTTATAATCAAAGCTGGGCTTTAAAGACAATATTCTCAGCAAATTATGCCTATTGTTCTTACTGGCACTCTAATTGCACCGAAAGATTAATTTAACCTTGATCTGTCGGGACTGATTTCTTAACCTTTTAATAAATTGATTTTTTCCCTAGTCAGGCTAGAATCAGTAAGATTAGCATCCAAAATAATCGGGGTAACTTTGGTTAATCTGGGGCAATGTAGCCTAAAAAAACGCCAAAAATAGTCAAATTTAGACTTGAGTGGCTTCTTACTAACTGTTTAATCTATTATTTAGGTATTAGACTCTATGGCTAAAGCTTCTACCGTAACTTCTGAAATCGATCTTAAAGATTCGCAATATTACTTTAACCGAGAATTAAGCTGGTTAGAATTTAATCGTCGCGTGCTTTATGAGGCACTTGATCCTCGGACTCCCCTACTAGAAAGATTAAAATTTACCGCCATTTTTTGTGCCAATCTCGACGAGTTTTTTATGGTACGGGTGGCAGTGCTTAAACAACAGGTAGAGGCAAATGTAGCCGTTTTAAGTGCCGATGGCCGGACTGCCTCGGAACAGCTAACCGAGATCAGTAAACGTCTGCTTCCCCTTGTACAACAGCAGGATCGTCTTTTTGAACACACCCTAAAAAACCTCTTAGTGGAACAGGGAATTCATCTGATTAACTATGTAGATTTAAATCAAGAACAGCGCAATTATCTCCATGATTACTTTGAACAAAATATTTTCCCCGTTTTAACTCCTCTAGCGGTGGATCCTAGTCATCCTTTTCCCTATATTTCTAATCTTAGTCTCAATTTAGCCGTAGTCGTTCGCGATCCCGACACCGATAAAGAACTATTTGCCAGGGTGAAAGTGCCGCAGGTTTTCCCCCGTTTTCTGGCATTATCCAAAGAATTACGCCACCAAGACGGAAAAGCTTCGATTTGGACGGGAGTACCTCTGGAACAGGTGGTAATGCACAATTTAGAGGCACTTTTCCCCGGCATGATCATTCAAGAATGTTATCCTTTTCGGGTGACACGCAACGCCGATATCTCCGTCGAAGAAGACGAGGCCGATGATTTATTATTAGCGATCGAGGAAGAAGTACGCAAGCGCCGCATCGGTAAATCGGCAGTACGTCTGGAAATTCACAGTTCTACTCCTAGCAATATTAAAGACCGGATCATGCGCGATCTGGGACTTGAGGAGATCGATGTTTACGATGTGGATGGACTGCTGGGACACAAAGATTTATTTTATTTTATGTCTTTACCCTGTCCCGAACTGAAAGATCCCCCTTGGAATCCTGTCACCCCACCAGTTTTACAGGGATTGCGAGAAATAGTTGACGGTAACGAAGACGGTATCCTAGAACAGGATGGCGAAGATATTTTTACTTTAATTCGCAATAACGATATTCTCGTTCATCACCCTTACCATTCCTTTAGTGCCTCAGTACAACAGTTTATCGCCCAGGCGGCCTATGATGCCCATGTTTTAGCGATTAAAATGACTTTGTATCGTACTTCCGGAGATTCCCCGATTGTCAATTCCCTGATTGCAGCGGCGGAAAATGGCAAACAGGTAGCGGCGTTAGTGGAACTAAAAGCACGCTTTGATGAGGAAAATAACATTAGTTGGGCGAAAAAGCTCGAACAAGCCGGAGTTCACGTTGTTTATGGCTTAGTTGGTCTAAAAACCCACACGAAAGTGGTTCTCGTGGTCAGAAAGGAAGGGGATAAAATCCGTCGTTATTTCCATATTGGCACGGGCAATTATAACCCAAAAACAGCTAAATTATACACTGATTTGGGTTTACTTAGCTGTCGTGAGGATTTAGGGGCAGATATCACCGATTTATTTAACTTTCTGACCGGATACTCCCGTCAGCAATCCTATCGCAAACTTTTAATTGCTCCAGTGAGTTTGCGAAAACGGATGTTAGCAATGATCGATCGCGAGGCCAAAAACTGTAAAAATGGCGGTACGGGGCGCATTGTGGCAAAAATGAACTCTATTGTCGATAAACCGATTATAGAAGCCTTATACGCCGCTTCTCGTGCTGGTGTGCAGATTGACTTAATTATTCGCGGCATCTGTTGTTTACGGCCCGGATTGCCAGAAATAAGCGAAAATATCCGAGTAATTAGCATTATCGGCCGCTTTTTGGAACATTCCCGCATTTTTTACTTTTACAATGATGGTCAGGAGGAGGTGTATATTGGTAGCGCCGATTGGATGACGCGGAACCTGACTCGTCGCGTGGAAGCAGTGACACCCATCGATGAACCAGCGATCGCCAAGGAACTGGAAGAAATTCTCGGCATTATGTTGTCAGATAACCGACAAGCATGGGAATTACAATCCGATGGCAGTTATATTCAGCGTCGTGCTGACAATGAGGGACAGGAAAGCAGTACCCATGTAATTTTAATGGACAAAGCCCTTAAATCTGCGGGTGTTAGTCAATAGGAACAGTTATCAGTTATCAGTTATCAGTATTCTCTCGTTGACCCCCTCGGATGCCCTTCTACTTCTGGAGTTCGGGGCTTGATAATCTGACTTATTGAGAATAATTTTTATTTGTCGGAGATAATTTAACCCCCCCTCAGAAAATGGGGTGTAGAATGGTGTCAGGGCAATACTTTCATTTATTTCACGGGAACTATTTGTTAGGATCGAAAAATCTTTACGTTCAGCCACAACCATGAGCGTTCTTGTCAAACCCTCTAGCCTGATTCCCAAAGGATTGCGGGTACAACAGATTAATAATCTCAGCCTATTCAAATTTACAGATGAACTGGGCGATTAGATGCAGACGCTTCTTGACAAGAAAAAAGCTGATGATCTCACCCCGGAGGAAGTCCTTGAGCTAGAAGCGATTGGCGAACTCGACCAAATTTTCAGCTACATCAACGCTGTCATTGCCGCCAGAGTAAATGGTCATTCCTAAATCGCTCCACCATATTGTTCGACAACGCGCTAGGTTTCAGTGTGAATACTGTCACTATCCCGAACTCCTCAGTGATGCTCTCACCCTGTTTTTACATTGGCGCAAGTCATGCTATATTATGGGCTGTGGCTCTTCGTTACTTGGCATGATTCGATCAGGGGGCATAAATCGAAGCAATGTCTTTCTGTGTAAGGGTTTTATCCTTTATAACCCCCTCCATTGCATAACACAAACCGAAGAGCCTAAACTGCTAAAAGTTGAACTTTTTCTGGATCGGCTAGAAGAAATCACAGACCAAGCTTCTGACGGTATTGAGAAAGCCAAGCTTTAAACCGTTCGCAGTACCCAAATCAAACTATCTCTTTCATTTAATCAACTCAAACTACTGGAGAGACTCATGGTTGAAACTACAACAAAACTCAAAAAGTTTACGATTTTACATTCCAATGATATGCACGGCGACTTTTTAGCGGAGGCTAAAACTGGACAAGGTGGTTTGATCGGCGGGTTATCATTGCTTTCTGGTTATATCAATCAAGTGCGTCAAACGGAAAAAAATACACTTTATGTTATTTCAGGTGATATGCTTCAAGGTTCGATGATTGATACCGAATTTAAAGGCTTATCAACCATGGAAATCATGAATTACCTAGCACCTAATGTAGTGACTTTAGGAAACCACGAATTAGACTATGGCTTTCCTCATTTGCTCTTCTTAGAAAAAATGGCAAACTTTCCTATTGTTAATGCCAACTTGTACATTAAAAAGTACGGTAAAAGGTTGATGAACCCCTATATCATCCTCAATGTAGATGGATTTGATGTTATGTTCATTGGTATTGTCACCGAAGAGGTTCTTAGTGCCTTAAAGCTGGACAAAAGCATTGGTACATTTGTTGGACTAGAAGATGCAGCGGCTGAAGTTGGTAAGATCTGTAATACCTACAAAAATGAAGATATTGATTTGACAATTCTCCTAACTCACATTGGTTTTGAAGAGGATCAAAAGTTAGCGGCTATGTTAGACCCTGAGTGGGGGGTGGACATGATCATTGGTGGACATTCTCATACACTTTTAGAACAGCCTGCCCAAGTAAACAACATTTTAATCACCCAGGCCGCCGTTGGGACTGATCAGATCGGACGTTTCGATATTACAGTAGACGACGATACGAACAGCATTGTCGAATGGAAATGGGAGCTTATTCCTATTAATGATCAGGTAGCTAGTCCTGACGTAGATTTGCAAAATTTTATCAATACCTACAAAGAACAAGTAGATCGCAAGTACAATCGTATTGTTAGCCGTTTAAATCGTCAATTGACTCATCCCGTGCGCGAACAAGAAACTGAGTTAGGTAATTTAATCGCTGATATCTTCTTAGAAATAGATACGATTGATGTCGTGCTTGTCGGTAGTGGTTCCATACGAGGTAAAGAATTAGGGCCTGTGGTCACTCTTGAAGATCTTAAGAAGGTTTATCCGTATGATGGTTCTCTTTATAAAATTAAAGTTACTGGAGCGCAACTGACAAAGGTATTTACCCATTTTCTGCGCCCAGAAAACAGAAAGCCTGGGGAAAGTCAATGTTATCAAATCAGCAAAGGTGTTCGAGTAGTTTATAACAATACTAAGAAAGCAATTGAATCTTTCAGTATTAATGAACAACCTGTAGAGGCTGATCGTTTATATGTAATCTGCGTGCAAGATTATCATTATCAAAATTCGCTGAAGAGTTTGAATCTCACGCCTGAAGAAATAGCTAACGCTAAAGTTGTTACTACTTCAAGCCAAGGTGTTCTTGAAGAATATTTAAGTACTCATCAACTCCTTGACGGTCAGGTGGAAGGACGCTGGACTTTTGTTAACTAGAGTTTATGACTCTACCCAATTCGTGAAGCGTCTGAATGGAAACGAGGAATGTTAAAACATTCCTTTTTATTTTCCGTACAACTTGCTTCCAATTCGTGAAGCGTATGAATGGAAACCAAAAACGCTGCCCGACCCGACCTTCTGTGGGAAAACGATAGCTTGCTTCCAATTCGTGAAGCGTATGAATGGAAACGTGCCACTAAGGCCACGGGTAAAGGGAGCAGTTAGCTGACTTGCTTCCAATTCGTGAAGCGTATGAATGGAAACCCAAAAGGATTTTGAATCGCATCTGGCACATCAAAAGCTTGCTTCCAATTCGTGAAGCGTATGAATGGAAACAGAATGCCAGGGATCAATCCCATCTCATCGGTTAAGAAAAATCCGAGATTTCAGCGAGATTATGCGTCAGTGGGGACAAAAATTTCAGAGGAACTTTAACCAGACTGAACTCGGCAGAATAATTTATGCGGGAGGAGATGATTTTTTAGGCATCGTTTATAATAGCCAATTTCCTGATCCACAACTCGACTCGATCGATCTCGATCGAGTTCTCCACTGGCTACAAACCCCTCATAAGTAGGGTTTGCTGAATAAATGTGAAATGTAGGCAAGGTCAGGGTTTTGTGGCTTTTCTCGTGAAACAGGTGCAAGATTTTGAGAGAATCGTGCTTCAAAACCTTGCGTCTTCATCGGCCCGCGTCCTGTAGGGGCGAAGCATTCGGGCAGTAACCTATCGGTGAAACCGTAGATTTTCTATCCCAATGCTTCGCCCGTACTTTTTCAGCAAACCCTAAGTAGCGATCGCACTTTCAAAAGACCAAATAATCACATTTAAAGGATTTTGCTTTAAATCTTTTCATAAGTAGGTAGGCGTTAAAAGCTGTCAGATGCCCCCCTTATTAAGGGGGGATTAAGGGGGGATCGGCACCCCCCTTATTAAGGGGGGATTAAGGGGGGATCGGCACCCCCCTTATCAAGGGGGGCAGGGGGGATCGAACCTAAAATCCATTTTTAATTTAATTATAACCAGCTACTTAGGAAGCAATAAAATCATCTCGTGAGATACCCGCTTGAGTGCAAATAATCCTTAGTGTAGAGCTTTTAATTTGCTTGTGATTGGGTAGCGTTAAAAGTGTTTTTGTTCCATCTGGATTTTTTCTAATCATAGAAATATGCTCTTTTTATCTAACAATTGAAAAACCAAATTTTTCAAGAACTTTAATCACTTTGGCTTTAGGGGCATCAGCGGGAAATTTTGCCATTAGACTATTGCTTCTACAACAAAGGCTTCTAATAAAGATGAGTCAGCTTCGAGAACTTATTCCCCAAAGGTTTCAACATGAAAAGCGATCGCCGATTGCACATCATTAAGAGCATCTTCATAGGTATCACCCTCACCGACTACTACGCCTTGAATTCCCAATGGATAGGCGATATAGCCATCAGAATGTTTTTCCACAATGATTTTAATGGATTTCATAAATTCTTGACACTTTACAGGAATTTCCTGATCCTATCTCATTTCTATAGGACTTTGATAAGAAAACGATCGCCTCTCCTCCTCATCAAAATCTCCAAAAAAGTTGACTCTCCAAAAGTGATCGCTATTCCTCATCATCAAAAAGCGATCGCATCCTCCAATTGTATCCCCACAAAACGTGATCGCTATTCTTAAACGATGCTATAGTCAGAATAGTGAGTTCTAATTACAAGAATGCAAGTTAAAGACCTAAGTGTTGAAGATTTTAAGTTTTTGATTCAAGAAACTGTTACGGAAACAGTTCAATCTCTACTAAATGATCCTGATATTGATAAACAACTTAAAACCGAAGTCTCTCAATCTCTAGCTGACTCTTTACAGCGAACTCGAAATGGAGAACGGGGAATTTCTGCGGAAGAAGTAGCTCAAAGATTAGGATTAGATTGGTAATGCCTCGCCATATAGAATTTACCGATAAAGCTTTTGAAGGTTTAGAGTCGCTTACGGCAGTTGTTCGCGAGCGTGTCTTTTAAAAAAGTTCGTTGGATAAATGAAAATTTTGATGATATTAGACATCAAAGTTTAAGTTCTAATTTAAGCGGTTTGTTTAAACTTAGAATTGGCGATTACAGGGTGATATATTCTTTTGATGATGACTTTATTACAATTCATCAAGTTGGTCATCGTCGAGATATTTATTCTGATTAGTTTTAGTTTAATTACTTCCATTCCCAAAAATTGCTCCTTCCAAAAACGATCGCACTCCTCCTCATCAAAATCTCCAAAAAAGTTGACTCTCCAAAAGTGATCGCTATTCCTCATCATCAAAAAGCGATGTCGTGCTGACAATGAGGGACAGGAAAGCAGTACCCATGTAATTTTAATGGACAAGGCCCTTAAATCTGCGGGTATTAGTCCATAGGAACAGTGATCAGTTATCAGTGATCAGTGATCAGTTATCAACATTTTTCGCGGGTTAGACACAATGGCTGAAAATCTAGAGTTTTCGTTGAGGTGCGTCGATGCCTTGTCCAGTAAGGCTTTGAGCCTCATGACTGAGGTGACTATTGAAAATTATTATTAATAATGTCTATGCTTTTCAGTATCCCACGAAAAATCGTTGTACAATCCTTGTACAGCCTAGCTTTGCAAAGCTAGTCTTGCTTCCAATTCGTGAAGCGTATGAATGGAAACTTTCTAAATTCGGTCACCGTCATCTTTCCGAAACGAAAGAATCTTCGGGCGACTTGCTTCCAATTCGTGAAGCGTATGAATGGAAACCGAATAAGATTCCGGGTTTTGGCAAATAAATTGCCGTCATTGACTTGCTTCCAATTCGTGAAGCGTATGAATGGAAACGTGTTTTCAGCGAGTGCCTCTCGCCACTCTTCGGCGAGTCCGAGATACTTGCTTCCAATTCGCGAAGCGTATGAATGGAAACTCAGTCCAATCCCTAGTAATCGCCTCTCGTTGAGGATTAGTCGCAAACTTGCTTCCAATTCGTGAAGCGTATGAATGGAAACACTTTTGCAGCCATTCCATTTCGGCCTGCCACAATTGTCTTGCTTCCAATTCGTGAAGCGTATGAATGGAAACATTTACAAGTGGAACAACCACTTGATAAATTTTTTGAGATCCTTGCTTCCAATTCGTGAAGCGTATGAATGGAAACGGGTTCTTTTGGCTGTACGGTCCTCCGAAGAAGTACCTTGCTTCCAATTCGTGAAGCGTATGAATGGAAACGAACTTGTGCCAACTGGTCTGCGAGGAAAGGATTAGCCTCTTGCTTCCAATTCGTGAAGCGTATGAATGGAAACTGTTCTTTCCGAAATGATGAAAAGGGTTCTAGGAGTCATCTTGCTTCCAATTCGTGAAGCGTATGAATGGAAACCTTTGAATGGGCCCTTCTTTGCACGAATCTTGCGATTCTTGCTTCCAATTCGTGAAGCGTATGAATGGAAACCAATTCTTCAGAACTCACTAACACATGGCCCAGAACGCCTTGCTTCCAATTCGTGAAGCGTATGAATGGAAACACCAGGGTAGCTGTTTTGCTCGAAACAAAGCCTTCCGACTTGCTTCCAATTCGTGAAGCGTATGAATGGAAACTTTCTCCTTTAACAGGGGTCCTACGAGGTCCTGCAGGGGTCCTACTTGCTTCCAATTCGTGAAGCGTATGAATGGAAACTCTTTGGGTAACGCATCAGATAAGTCAATCAGATCATCTTGCTTCCAATTCGTGAAGCGTATGAATGGAAACTTAGGCGGGAAATTTAGGCAGGGTGCCTAAGAATTCGACTTTCTTGCTTCCAATTCGTGAAGCGTATGAATGGAAACTCGCGGCTCATTTCCTCGTATTCTTCCACAGAATACCTTGCTTCCAATTCGTGAAGCGTATGAATGGAAACTTCTGGAAATATTATTTCCGCGGGATAGTATGCCATAACAACTTGCTTCCAATTCGTGAAGCGTATGAATGGAAACAATCGAAAACGTCAACCCCATGGTGATTTGCCCACTCTTCTTGCTTCCAATTCGTGAAGCGTATGAATGGAAACTCTTTATCCGTGTTGATATAGTCGAGTGCTAACAAAATGTCTTGCTTCCAATTCGTGAAGCGTATGAATGGAAACTCATTACTGATTACTGATCACTAACTATTACTTGCTTCCAATTCGTGAAGCGTATGAATGGAAAAGATGTGTAGGGTCAATTCATGAATTAACCCTACAATTTTTTTAATTCCAATTAGTTAAGCGTCTGAATAGAAACGATGCTTAATTAAGAAAAATCAATGAAAATAAAGATTGTTTAAGAAAAATTATTTAAAATTAACACAATAATTAGAAATTTAGTGATAGATATAAAAGTACAAAAGAGCCAATTAATCTAACAATCCTATTTTTTTAGCCAGAGATAAGTCTTTTCTAGGTCTTTTCAAGGCTGTTGAATATACCTATTAAACAATCGAGTTTTCTATAGCTTTATGCCCAAATATATAGCCATCACCTTCTCCCCCGTCCAAAGCTTTATTGAAAAATCCCGCAAATTGAGGGACCTGTACGGAGCCTCTCAGATTCTCTCGGATCTGACCAGTACAATCGTCACCCACCGGCCCGAGCAGTACCACCTAATTAGCCCCGGACTCCTAAACTCCCAACAGGGAATGCCCAACCGTGTTCTCCTGAAAATCGATAGCGAAATGCAGTCCTCCTCCTCCGAGGAAATCATTGCGGAACTGCAACGAGCCTTTTTAAATCGTTGGAAAAATATTCTCGCAACCTGTAGAAAATGGGTCGAAAACGCCCTCGCGCCTTACTATCGATCCTCAGAATGGAATTGGCAAAAAAGCTGGAAAAAGTGGGAAAAACGCACCTGGGAATTTTTCTGGGGCATGGGGGACAATCTAGAGTCCGCCATGGTCGATCTGGAAAATCGTAAACTCGCCCGCAATTGGCAAGGGGTGAATTGGGTCGGGGAAAGCTCTAGTCTGTCCGGGACTGACGCGATCGCTTGGTACGGGATGGATCGGGAAAACCAAGACATGAAAACGCTTGACTGGAGCGAAGAAAACCGACATATCGCCCTATTCTACCGAAGATTAGCCTTCCTACTCGATGGAGTTAACGATCCTGACGGTCAACCCAAAGATAGACAACCGGAAGGCAAATACATCGATGGAAACGAAAGATTGAATATTCCCGAATTAACCAAACGGTTGATCACTCTCCCACATATCGCCCGCTCTCTAGGAGTCGAACTTCCCGAAGAACTTCGCCAGCGAGGATTTCGAGACCTGATCAGGAGACCGCAAGATAACCCCGCCTCAGTGGGACAAAAAACGGGCTGGTTCATGGGAGATGGCGATAAAGTGGGCGATTACCTGAAAAACCTCGGCTCAGACCAAAAAATCCGAGATTTCAGCAAGATTATGCGTCAGTGGGGACAAAAATTTCAGAGGGATTTTAACCAGACCGAACTCGGTAGAATAATTTACGCGGGAGGAGATGATTTTTTGGGCATCGTTTATAATAGCCAATTTCCTGATCCACAACTCGACTCGATCGAGATCGATCGAGTTTTCCACTGGCTACAAACCCTCGATCAACAGTGGAAAACTGGAAAAACTGAAGAAATCAATCAACGGGTGACTCTAAGTCTCGGCTTCGTTTGGGCAGCCCACAGCATTCCCCAGAGAGACGTTTTACAGCACTGTCGGGAAGCAGAACAGCGCTCGAAAAAACTAGGACGCGATCGCCTCACCATCCGCGTTTTATTTAACAACGGGCAATATGTTCAATGGACAACCAGATGGAAATACTTGAACACGCTAAACCACTATCGAGATCGGGACGGCGGGAAAAATTGGGGTCATATCTATAGCGACTTCGCCCGACTAAAAGCCCGTCACGCTTTCGGCCTGGGCTATCTCGATAACCCTAGAAGCCATTCCGATGGCGCAGACTCGAAAATCCTCGATAACCTCTCCACACTCCTACAGTTTTTCGATCTATACTTTAGCGGCTATAAAAAAATTTTAGAAAAAGAAGATGATCAGATCGTCTCCCTCCCAAAGGACGCGCCATCGAAGGACTACGCTAGGGCGATCGTTCGCTGGATAGACGAACTGATCGCGATCGGTTGGCATCTCTCGATCGGGGAAACGATCAAAAAATAATCCTAAATCCGAATCTATTGCCTATTGCCTATCCTAACCAAGAAATTAATTTTGCACGACTACTTAGGGTTTGCTGAATAAATCTAAAAACCTTGTTGGGTAAACCTTTTAGACTTTTTTTCCCTCAAAAAGTGCCAACCATTGGAGTGATCGGGGGTAAAATCCCTGAACTTTTTCCCTGAAAATTAGGTAATTGACCA
>NZ_JADBUN010000234.1:0-5935 GCF_020245625.1 Microcystis sp. M049S2
GACCTCTTGCAAAAGTCTTAAGTCGATCCTTGTACAGCAACATTTTTGAAGATTATCAACTACTAATAAATAATTAACTGAAAGTCCCTCCCATTATTGTTTCTATCGTTTGTTTTCGGATTTATGCAAGAGGTCTAGTGTATCCAATATTTATCCCTGATGGGGATCAGATTGTTAGCAAAACTTATATGACAAGGGTAGAGGGAGAAAATACAAGATTACGTCATTACTTAGCCCGTCTTCATCGTAAGACTCTCTGCTATTCAAAATGTGTCAAAATGTTAGAAAATTCCCTACCGCTTCTAATTCATTACCTTAAGTTTAAGGATGTTCCAGTTCCCTACACTTTTGCTTGATTCATCTTTACATCTGACAACGCAGCTTTTTTTGCTTAATCCCATAGGTAGCAACTTAGGTTACTTAGCGCGTCTTCATCGTCAGACTCTCTGCTATTCAAAATGTGTCAAAATGTTAGAAAATTCCCTACCGCTTCTAATTCATTACCTTAAGTTTAAGGATGTTCCAGTTCCCTACACTTTTGCTTGATTCATCTTTACACCTGACAACGCCAAATTTTTTCTAGTAATTCAGGCTTTGGGAAACAACGGAACCAGGTTAGGGAATCTCAATCAATTTTTTTTATGTATTCTAGGCTTAAACTGATCATATAACTGGACTTCCCCCGTATAAACATAATAGCTATGGCTAAAAGTCTTACAGAGCCTGAGTTCAAGCAATATAATACTAATAGACTACTGGACACAAAATACTGAAGTCCTTACGCTGATAGGGTTTGAGGCAAAAATTTTCAAATTTGACCTTTCG
Source organism: Microcystis sp. M049S2 (assembly GCF_020245625.1). Lineage (NCBI taxonomy): Bacteria > Bacillati > Cyanobacteriota > Cyanophyceae > Chroococcales > Microcystaceae > Microcystis > Microcystis sp. M049S2. The sequence goes on from NZ_JADBUN010000234.1 coordinate 826, forward strand.
ACTATTATAGCTTGTTTCGGGGCAGAAAACCATCAAAAACATGGCTACAGAGGGAATCGCTGACTCTAGAGATTAATGACACAATCTGTTACAATCTGGTTAGCGATCACTATACAGCCAACTCTACGGAATCGCTCTACTCCAGATACAGTCAACGGTACAGCCATTTTCAAGGGGAAAATGTACACAGTAGCGTCTTGTCAATTTTTTCTGAGAAGCCCCATGCAGTAAGGGTTTCGTTGATTTTTTAGTATTTCTGTATGGGGGAAGTCCAGATATAAGTTTAAAACCCTCACCTTATATTTGATCGCCATTAAGCTATGGTTTTCTTTCTTCGATCAGCCTAACATTACCTCAAGGATTTTGGTTAAAAAATTTACAAATCTTTGACAATGCTTGGCAGCACGGGGAAACAAAATAATACTTATGTTCTAACTGCGACCCTGAATGATTCAGTCGGAAAACTGGCTTTCACGGTAGGATAAACTAATAACCATCTCCGCTCGTTTAGATTTCGTTATGACCAACACATTAGACGATAAAGCCATAGTCAAGGACTATTTTAACGCCACAGGATTCGATCGCTGGCGCCGGATTTATGGGGATGGCGAAGTTAACAAAGTACAAAAAGATATTCGCATCGGTCATCAACAGACGATCGATACCGTTATCGGTTGGTTAGAAAGTGATGACAATTTACCCAATCTCTCGATCTGTGATGCCGGTTGTGGAGTCGGTAGTCTTAGTATTCCCCTCGCCAAAGCAGGCGCAACTATTTTCGCCAGTGATATTTCCGAGAAAATGGTGACAGAAGCCAAGGAAAGAGCGGCCAAAGAGTTAGCAGATACCAGTAAACTCACCTTTGCCGTTCAAGATTTAGAAGCATTAACCGGCCAATATCACACGGTCATCTGTCTGGATGTTCTCATTCACTATCCCACAGAAGAAGCATTAGGCATGATTAAACACTTGGGAACCCTAGCTCAATCCCGTTTAATCCTCAGTTTTGCTCCTAAAACCTGTTTATTAACCATTCTCAAGAAAATTGGTCAATTTTTCCCCGGTCCGAGTAAAACCACTCGCGCTTATCAACACAAGGAAAAAACTATTATCGCCGCTCTCAACGAAAATGGCTTTAAAATTGAACGGACGAGTATGACTAGCACTCGTTTCTATTTTTCCCGTATCCTCGAAGCTGTCCGCAGTGAATAAATAATGGCAGTCACCACCAGCAAATTAATCGAGTGGAAACAGCAAAAACGCGCGATTGTTACCCTCACAGCTTGGGATTATCCGATCGCGCGACTGCTCGATCGGGCAGGAATTGATATTATCTTGGTAGGTGATTCCTTAGCTATGACTGCTTTGGGCTATCCTACCACTTTACCGATCACCCTAGAGGCGATGATTCACCATGCAGCGGCCGTGTCTCGTGGGGTAAAACAAGCTTTAGTTGTCTGTGATTTGCCTTTTCTCAGCTATCAGGAAAGTGTCAGTCAGGCAATTCACTCCGCCGGAAGGATGTTAAAGGAAGCGGGAGTACAAGGGGTAAAATTAGAGGGGGGTTATCCCGCTATGATCGAGACGATTAGCCGTTTAACCGAGATAGGCATCCCTGTTATGGGTCATATCGGATTAACTCCCCAGTCGGTGCATCGCTTAGGATACCGTCAGCAGGGAAAAACCCCATCGGATGCACAAAGACTAATCGAGGAAGCTTTAGCCTTGGAGAAAGCGGGAGTATTTGCCCTGGTTTTGGAACATATTCCCGCCAATTTAGCCGCTACTATTACCGATAAATTGACTATCCCGACGATTGGTATCGGTGCGGGGGAAGATTGTGATGGTCAGGTGTTGGTAACGGCGGATATCCTAGGATTAACCGAAAAAGCTCCCCCTTTTGCCAAAGTTTATGCTAATTTAAGCGAAACAATTACAAAAGCAGTTGTAGAATTTGCCAAGGATGTGAGGAGAAATGAATAACGGCGAAAAAGCTACCTTTGGGGCCGGCTGTTTTTGGAAAACCGAGGACGCATTTCGGCGTTTATCGGGGGTTTTAGCCACTTCCGTGGGTTATATGGGGGGACATTTCCCCAATCCTAGTTATCTCGATGTGTTATCACGAATTACCGGCCATGCGGAAGTGGCACAAATTGCCTATAATCCCCAAGAAATAAGCTATGAGGCGTTATTAGCCGTTTTTTGGTCAATCCATGATCCGACTCAGTTAAATCGCCAGGGACCGGACCGGGGAGAACAATATCGATCGATTATTTTTTATCACACCCCGGAACAAAAGTTAATCGCCACTGCTTCCAAGCGTCAACTACAACTATCGGGAAAGTTTCAGCAAGATATCGTTACTTTGATCGAACCCGCAGGAGATTATTATCTGGCCGATCAGTCCCATCAACAGTATTTAGAGAAAAAACAGGCTCGATCGGTCGGGGATTTGCAGAAGAAAATATAAAGACAGGTTCGGGGTATAATGTAAAGTTGCTTTCGCAGGAGATCAGGAAAAATGCCCGAGGCGGTCGGAGTCATTCAAACGTTGGGTTTTCCCCCCGTTTTAGCGGCGGCGGATGCCATGGTTAAAGGGGGACGAGTCACCCTAGTTTATTTTGATCTAGCGGAAAGGGGCGAATTTTTGGTGGCGATTCGCGGTCCGATTTCCGAGGTTAAACCAGCAGTAGAGGCAGGATTAGCGGCGGCGATGACCGCTTTTGGTGGCAATGTGGTCAGTCATTACATCGTACCGAATCCTCCAGAAAATGTACTGGCGGTTTTACCAGTGCAGCATACGGCTAAGTCAGACCGTTTTCGCAGTTAATTTCCCTAGCGATTGGCCCCAAACTAGACTATAGTTAAAGACTGGAAAATAGATTGGATTCTATCAATTGAACTTATCTGATTTTTGTTATTAGGAGTTAATTTATGACAGCCCAACCCGCGGTGGGATCGATCGAGACAAAAGGTTTCCCCGGTATTCTAGCGGCCGCCGATGCGATGGTAAAAGCAGGACGGATCACGATTGTTGGCTATTTAAGGGCAGGAAGCGCCCGTTTTACCCTCAATATTCGTGGGGATGTACAGGAGGTAAAAACCGCTATGGCTGCCGGCATTGAAGCCGTCAATAAAACCGAGGGGGCAGCTTTAGAAACCTGGGTAATTATTCCCCGTCCTCATGATAACGTGGTGGCTATTTTACCGATCGATTATAGCGAGGCAGTGGAACCTTTTCGCGCCGCCGCCGACGGTGCGATGGCACCAATCCGTCGTTAATATTCAAGGTCAATTTTTTGTTACCGGTTGGAACTTGTCTAGTTCCAACTTAGTTTTTAATGATGATTTAAGTTTTAGTCAGAAAACCAAATTTGATAATTGCTGCAACAGTTGCACCGATAACAGTGACTATCAAAGCCCATATTTGAGCCGTTGCCCTTTCTTTCAAGTCTTTGAGTTGGGAAACTTCGGCCTCTATTTGTTGACGTTTGATGATTTTTTCATAAAGAACATATTTGCCCAGCGCATTTTTTAAGTCTTCGACTTCCGATGTCCCGATAAAGCTTTTAATTTCATAGGATTCATTGGCAACAGCTAACCATCCTTTGATCGCATCTTTTAAGTTATGAGTGACTTCTTCTAGGCTATCACCTTCCGTGATGCAACCTGGAAGGGCTGGAACTTCTGCCCAATAACGGCCTTCTTCGGCAGGATGAATAATCGCTTTAATTTTCATAGCTGACTTGGGTTATCAAGAGTTTCTAATCTTCTTCTAATATAGCCTGAATTTTTGCTAATCGTTAGTTAATAGAAGTTATCCAAGAAACGGGACCCGCTATCACGTCAAGGGTTTCGTTATTGTCAAACATTTCTAGGAGATAACCTGCTTCTGGTTGTTGTTTGTTAGGAGGTGATAATTCTAGAATCGTCCCTTAATCGCCTTTTAAAAGATTGTGTTGAACTCTAAATATAGAACTTTCGTATCTTGAAAGTAGGTGATTTTTATGGCTTAAAATTCCTGTACTTTAAATAAGTTGTAAGTCATCTTTTTCTAAGTCATTAAGAGATTGATTCGTGATGAGAGAATAAAGAACATCGGGGTCTAAATCAGCCCCATTTTCCCAATAAATTGTCCCCCAATCAGGATTAATTTTGACGGTTTTAAAAAAATCTAAGTCTTTTAGCGGTTGAAAAATGCCAACAAACTCGATAATTTCTTCAAGATTAATAATCCCCTCTTGATTATCTTCAAATTTAAGATAAAGTTGATAATTATTTAGAGGTTTCACTTCAATAATATCTTTTAGCATGGTTTATTCTAATGGTAGGATTGGTCGTAAAGGTTCATTAAGTCTAGCAAGTTGCCAATTTTCCTTTAATTCTTGTTGATGAATAGCAGCCCATTCAATTACTAAACCAAGAATCCTTGGAGACAATTGACCTTGTAAAATAGTAAGATTTTTAATGTCAATAATCGCCTTTTGTTGATTATAGCGAACATGAAAATGAGCAGGTGTATGGTCGTTATAGTACATAGTGATAATAATTCCTAAAAAACGACTAATTTCTGGCATTGCGAATTTAAGATTATCTATAATTTGTGTTAAGTGGTGATAACAAGCTGATCTTCTGTTTCCAATTCTAATAGGATGGGAATTAAGTCTTTGGCAATATCAATGACGGCATCTATTGTATCAGCGTCAGCGACAAGTCCTTGTATATCGGGACTGGTGGCGACATAGTAATCTTGGCCGTTTTCTTGAAAGCGTTCAATGGTGAGGTTAATTTGGTTTTGCATGGGGAATCCATAGGGTTTATAGAATCATTTTGTTATGAAAAATCTTCTCAACTTGAAGCCAATTGAGGTGCGACAATAGTTTCGAGGGAAAAAGCATTCAGATCCGTTAAGCTTTTGGCGTGTTCCAAGGTGATTGCACAAATATTCCCCTGCTGATCAAGATCAACTAAGGTATTTTCATTGATTTCTTGAGTCTCGACAATGGGATTGTTATTGAACTCTAGGTATAGAGTATCCGTATCTTGAAAGTAGGTGATTTTCATGGCTGACTTGGGTTATCAATAGTTTCTAATCTTCTTCTAATAGTGA